>NZ_JBSGFD010000024.1:0-67032 GCF_053603215.1 Kitasatospora sp. NPDC004240
CGCAGGAGCGGCTGTTCTCCCAGCCCCAGCCGTCGCCGTCGGGGTCGGTGGCGCTCCCGTTCGCGCAGTACGGGTAGCCGTTGGGCGCGGTGCCGCCGGTGGAGCCGGTGTCGGCGGCGCTGCCGCGGACGACGCAGGAGCGGCTGTTCTCCCAGCCCCAGCCGTCGCCGTCGGGGTCGGTGGCGCTCCCGTTCGCGCAGTACGGGTAGCCGTTGGGCGCGGTGCCGTCGTCGTCGCCGCCACCGTAGACACCGGCGGTCTTCGAGGTGGTGGAGATGCCGTTGGCGCCGTGGAGGAAACGGTTGCCCCAGGCGGTCAGGGAGTTCCGGTCGAAGCCGTTGACCATGTCGAGGTACTCGACGCCGCCCCCGTTGCCGCTCCACGACCAGCCGAGGTAGCCCACCCGCAGGGACTGCGCGTTGGACATGATCGCGTCCTCGTCCGGGTTGCCGTCGCTGTGCTGGGCGCCGAACTCCCCGACCACGATGGGCAGGTGGTTGTTGACGAAGTGGTTCAGGTAGCCGCTCACCTCGGCGGCGGTGTCGTAGACCCCGTACATGTGGATCGAGAAGATCGTGTTGCGGTCGGGATCGGAGGCGAAGACCGAGGCGGCGTTGTCGCGCATGGTGTTGGACCAGTCCTGGCCCCAGTTGGGGGCGTCCACCATCAGGGCGTGGTGGATGCCGGCGGCGCGGAGCTTGCCGATGGCGCCCTGGGTGGCGGCGGTCCAGCCGGTGTAACCGGTGTTGCCGAAGGGCTCGTTGCCGATGTTGACGACGACGTACTTCTCCTGGCCCTCCAGCGCGCTCCTGACGCTGATCCAGTACTGCGCGGCCCGGTCGAGGGTGGTCGCGGCGCCGTCCTCGCCGTAGCCGGTGGTGTCGTGCACCTCCAGCACGCAGATGAGCTTGCTGGCCTTGCACTGGCCGATGATGGCGGAGACCTGGTCGGTACCGGTACGGGTCCACCGGTCGCCGCTGGCGAGGACGACGCGGACGGTGTTGGCACCCTTGGCGGCGATGTCCGCCAGCGCCGTCGGGGTCCGGTCCGGGTACCAGGCGTGCGCGTGGTTGACCCCGCGCATCACGAACTCCTTGCCGTCGGCCTCGTACACACGCCCGTTGCTGACGTGGATGCCGGCGGTGGCGGCCGCGGCCGGGGCGGTGGCCGGGCCGAAGACGGACACCAGCAGACCGAGGACCACGGTGAGCACAGTTCCTGCGGCTCTGAGCACACGCTTGTTCAGCGGGTCTCGCATGACTCTCCTTGAACGGGGAAGTGGGGGACGGCCCGTCCGGACCCGTCGTCACGTCGTGGCAGGACGCCGCGTGGAGGGGCGCGCGCCGACGGAGGGGAGCGTGACGGGGGAGGGGGAGGGGCCGCATCGGTCGCACGCCCGGCGTGCCGCGCCCCCCACGGGGGTGGGGTGGGGAGCGGGGAGGGGGCGGCTTGCTGCGGCGCGCCCCGGCCGATCGTCCGGGGCGAAGCCCTGCGTGTCGATGCTGGCATGCCGTCAGACCCCCGTCAACGATTCTGCTTAACCGATTAATCTCCGCATGCCACCCGACCGGACGCACCGCTGCGCGCGCCGCCCGGACGCCCGGAGTGGCGCGGGTAGCTTGATCGAGGATCCGAGGCAGTCGACGACGGGACGGACGCGCATGAACGGCGGGGAACTCGATCTCACCGGACTCCGGCGGGTGTACGGCCGCCCGGGCAGCCGGCTCTTCTACTCGCTGGTGTGCCGCAGGGCCAGGCACTGGGGCTGGACGGAACCCGGCCAGTCCAGGTGGCGGTGCTGGCGGGCGCAGCGCCAGCTCCAGGACGTCCTGGGGCGCAAGCTGGCGCTGCCGGTCGGGTCGTCGGTCCTCGACGCGGGCTGCGGTTCCGGGGTGGTGGCGCGGGCGATGGCCGCGCGCTTCGGCCTCGTGGTGACCGGGGTGGACGTCCTCGACTTCCACCTGCGCCAGGCCCGCCGACTCAGCGCCAGGGCGGCGCTGGAGGAGCGGACGCGGTTCTCCTGGGGGGACTACCACGACCTGGACTTCCCCGACGGGTCCTTCGACGGGGCGTACTCCATGGAGACGCTGGTCCACTCGTACGATCCCGCGCGGGCGCTGGCCGAGTTCCACCGGGTGCTCCGTCCGGGCGGCCGGCTGGTGCTGCTCGGGCCGGTGGGCAGTCCGCCGGAGACCATGACGCCCCAGGGGCGGGCCGTGATCGAGCGCTTCCTCGACGACATGTCGTTCCCGGGCGCCAAGCAGTACCACACGGGGAACCTGGGGCAGCTGCTGAAGTCGGCGGGCTTCCAGGTCGAGGAGGAGCTCGACGCGACCGCGAACTACCTGCCGACCGCCCACGCGCTCCACGCGTACTTCCGCGTTCCGTACACCGCGCTGAAGGCCGTCGGACAGGCGGACCGCTGGTTGAACCTGCGGTCCGTGGTGGAGATGTACCATGTCAGGGAGTACGTCTCCTGGTTCGTCCACACCGCCGTCAAGCCGGCGTGACGTCCGTCGCCCCGCCGTCCGCGACCGGGTGGCGGCGGACGGACGGGGGCGGCGGACGGCGCCGGGTCAGGCCGAGCCGTCCGAGGCGGTCGGGCAGGGTGGCAGGGTGGCCTCGGTCGCGCACGTCGGGGCGGCCGAGCGGGCCGTCGTCGATGTCGTGGTCGTGGTCGTGGTCGCGGTCGTGCTCGTGGCGGCGGACGTGGTCGTGGTCGCGGACGTCGTCGCCGACGTCGTCGCGGTCGTGGTGGTCGGGCCCGTGGTCGTGGGCGTGCCGGGTTTGGCCGTCGTCGTGGACGCGCTGCCGGTAGGCGTGGTCGGCCCCGAGGACCCGGGCGACGACGGTTTGGCGGACGACGTCGAGGCGGAGGCGCTGCCGGACGACGGGCCGGTCGAGGTCGCGCCGGAGGTCGATCCCGACGGGGAGCCGGAGCCCGTGGTGGTACCGGTGGCGGACGTGGAGCCGGAGCCGGACGTGGTGCCGGACGCGGAGGCCGAGGGCCCGATGAACGCCATCGGTGCCGCCGGGGGGATGCCGGGGGCGAGCCCCTCCTTCGGCGCCGGGACGGTCTTGTCGGCCACCTCGACGGTCGCCGTGACGCGGGCGAAGTAGCCGCCGGTCTCGACGTTCACCAGCACCAGCGCCTTCGCCGGTTCCGGTGCGGGCGTCACGATGACCAGGGCGGTGGGCTGGAACGACGTCCAGGCCTTGCCGGTGTACTTGGCGTCGGCCACCAGCTTGGGCGGCTGGAGCGGATTGCCGCACCCGCAGCGGACCCGCGGCACCCCCTGGGCGTCGACCAGGACGGCGGTGCCGGCCTCCAGGGCGGCCTGGTAGCTGGTCAGCGCGCCGTTCTTGTACCCGTGGTTGGTGACCCTGGTGTCGACCCGGAGGTTGGCCGAGGTGAGCGACCGCAGGTAGCCGGGGACGGCGCCCTGCTCGATGCCCTGCGCCGAGGCCCAGGCCTTGCCCTTCTCGCCGGTGGAGGTCATGCCGACCAGCCGTTCGACGTCACAGCTCGGCTTCTGCTCGGCGCCCGCGTAGAGCCCGGCGGAGGTCCCCTGGACGGTGCGGATGGCCGTGGTCGTGGGGGCGACCGTCGTCCTGGGGGTGTTCGGCTGGGGATTGCCCGTCTGGGCGCCGCCGGTGGCGGTCGGCTGGGCCGGCTGGGCGGATGCCACCGCCACCGTCTCCACCGACGGGGTGAACGGGTCGGGCCCCGCGTCCTGGGAGCTCTGCAGGGCGATCTCGTTGGCGGCGGGGACCGCGTCGTCGTCGTGGCCGCTGTTGACGATCAGCACCGTGGCCACGGCCGCCAGCGCGGCGACCGCGCCGACCGTGGCGATCCAGCGGGGGGAACGCCACCAGGGCGTCCGTCCGCCGGGCCCGCCCGGCGGCGGAGGGCCACCGGTCGGCGGCGGGCCGGATCGGGGGCCCGACGGCGGGCCGGACAGCGGCCCTGAGGGCGGGCCGAACGGCGGCCCGGACGGCGGCCCGGACGGCGGTTGGGAACTCATCGGGTCTCCGTTCCACGGACGGTCGGCAAGCGGCCGGTCGGCAAGCGGATGTCGGCAGCGGGCGGTCGGCGGGCGCGACCGGCACCGGATGCGTCGGGCAGATCCATTTCCGCCCCCGGGGGCCGGGGGCCGCAACAGCAGGCCGGGACCGGTGGGCCGCCCGGTGCCGTCGGCCGCCCGGGCGGCCGATCGCGTCCCGGGGACGGCGGCGCGGGCCCGCAGGAGCGAAAGGGTGCGCCCGAATGGCCCTCCGTCGGGGCGCGCGGGCCTCCCGCGGACCGCGCGTCGGCCCGCCGTGGGTGAGGCTGGGACGCGAGGGGGCCGAGCGGAATCAGGAGCCGGTATGCGCCATGAGCGGCCACACGACGCGGGTCGGGGCGGCGGAGTGCCCACGCCGGGACACCCCGGCCGGTCCGCCCCCGGCACCCCGGGCCCGCCCGGGATGCTGCGCGGCTGGCTGGACGCGCTGACGGTGGTCGCCGCGGCGTGGGCGGCGATGGCCGCGGTGGCCGCGCTCGGCCTCTGGCTGGCCCACGCCGACCGGCTGCCGGACGGCGCGTTCCCGTCCGTGCTCGCGGCCACCCTGGCGCTGGCGGTCGGCGGTTCCGTCGAACTGGACGGCGGGGCGGGTTTCCTGGCCCAGGTGGACGCCGGGATCACCGTGATGCCGCTGTCGGTCGGCCTGGTCGGCGCCCTGGTGACGGTCGAGCTGTTCCTGCGGCAGCTGCGGTTCCGGGCGGTGGCCGACGGCGCGGAGCTGCTCGGCCGGGTCCTGCGGATCGCGGTGCTCTGGCTCGTGGTGCTGGCCCTGGTCACCGCGGGTGCCCGGCACACCTTCGTGGTGGAGCTGGGCACCGACCTGCTCGACATTCCCGGCGCCGTGTTCGGGCTGACCCCCGAGGTCGGCTTCCACGCCGACGCGGCGACCACCGTCGGCCTCGGCCTGTTCTGGCTGCTGGTCGTCCTCGCCATGGCCTTCGCCGTCTCCCGGCGGGCGCCGCTGCCGCCCCGGCTGCTGCCGTACCAACAGGTCGTCCGGCCGGCGGCGTTCGCGATGCTGGCGGTGCTGCTGGCGTACGTGGCGCTCGCGGTGGTCGCCGCCCTGGTGACGGCCGGGGTGCGGGGCAACGTCCGCGAGACCATGGCCGTGGTGCTGCTGGCCCTGCCCAACCTGGCCTGGCTCGGCTTCGGGCTGGGTCTCGGTGCCGAATGGCACGGCCACCTCAACGGCGCGATCGGCCTGCCGATGCCGCCGGCCCTGGCCGAGGTGCTGCGCACGCCGGACGGCGAGGACGTCACGGTCAGCCTGGGCACCCTGGCCGAGCACGACGTCCGGGCGTGGTGGCTGCTGCCGGTCGCGGCGGTGCTGATGGCGGCGGCGGGGTTCCTGGCGGCCCGCCGCTCGTCGTCGGGGGTGCCGCTGTGGCAGCACGCCCTGCGGCTGGGGGTGGCCGCGGCGGTCACCGTGCTGCTGGTGGGTGTCTGGTCGCGGGTCTCGGCGGACTACGGCCTGTCGGTGCTGGGCGTCGGTACGGACGAGGACGGACTCGGCGACCTGCTGGGCCTGCTGCCGGGAGGCGGTACGGCGACCGGGCTGGTCAACGGCTCGCTGTCGCTCCAGCCCGAGCTCTGGGTGGCGGTGCCGCTGGCGGCGGGCTGGGGCGCGGTGGCCGGGGTGCTCGGCGCCGTCGTCGCGGCCCGGACCGGGCGTCGCGGCGAGGTCCCGGCCGAGGCACCCGAGGCACCTGCGGCGGGCGGGGGCACGGGAGGGCCGGGGGACGGCTGAGCGGGCCGCGGGCGTCCCCGGCGGCCGGGCGGGCCCGGGTCTCACCAGGCGGGCAGGCTGCCGTGGCGCAGGGCGATCGGGTCGACCACCGGGACCGCCCAGTCCGGAGGCGCGGGCACGCCGCCCGCCCGGTCCTCGGAGGCCGTGCGCGGCACCACCGCGGTCGCCGGGCCGGACGACTGCCACGGCTCGGCCGCCGTACGCCCGGAGGCCAGGACGGCGCGCAGGTCGTTGACGAACTGGAGGCAGCTGTCGTACCGGTGCTCGGGGACCGTGGCGAGGGCCCGGGTCACCACCTCGTCGACCGCGGCGGGAAGATCGGGCCGGTGGGTGCGCAGCGTGGGCGGGGGCTCGTTGACGCGGGCCCAGATCAGCGCGAGGTCGCTCTCGCGCTGGAACGGCGGAGCCCCCGCCATCATCTCGAAGACCACGCAGCCGAGGCTGTAGACGTCGCACCGGCCGTCCACCGGGCGGCCGGAGATCTGCTCGGGGGCCGCGTAGTCGAGGGTGCCGACGATCTGGCCGACGGTGGTGAGGCCGCTGAGCGACAACGACTTCTTGGTGAGGCCGAAGTCGGTCAGGTAGAGGTGCTCCGGGTGCTCGCTGTCGGTGCCCTCGGCGACCAGGATGTTGCCCGGTTTGACGTCCCGGTGGACCAGCCCGTGGAGGTGGGCGGCGTCCAGTGCGGAGGCGACCTGCACGGCGAGGCGGGCGGTCCGGTCCGCGCTGAGCGGGCCCTCCCGGCGGATCAGGGCCCGCAGGTCGTGGCCGTCCACGTAGCGCATGGCGATGAAGAGGATGCCCTCGCTCTCGCCGGCCTCGAAGACCGGGATGATGTGCGGGTGGTCGATGGCCGCGGCGGCCTCGGACTCGTGGACGAACCGCTGGCGGAACACCTCGTTGCGGGCCAGCTCGGGTGCCAGCAGCTTGACCGCGACCGTGCGGCCGAGCCGCAGGTCCTTCGCCCGGTAGACCACGGCCATGCCGCCCCGGCCGATCTCGGCCTCGAGGCGGTAGCCGGCGATGCGGCGGCCCACCATGCCGGACGGCAGCCCGGAGGCGGGCTGCGGTTCGGTGGCCGGAGTGGTGGGGGGCGCCGGATCCGAGGCGGCGGGCGGATCCGAGGTGGCGGGCGGATCCGAGGTGGCCGTCGGGGGCGTGACGGTCGGCGGGGTCGCCGCGGACGGCTCCGGCGCCGGGACGACCTGGGTGGGGGGCGGCGGCTCCGGCGCTCCGGAGGGGGTGACGATCTGCGTGGGAGGCGGCGGCTCCGGCGCGCCGGGCGGTCCCGCGGCCCGGGGCGGGCCGGCGTCGGGCGGGCCGGTCGGGTTGGCCGAGGGGTCCGGGCGCATCACGGCTCACCGGCCTGGGTGGGCTCGTTCGAATGCGGGACCGCTCGGTTCGGCGTGTGCGGCCGGCCGTCCGTCCCGGGCCCGGACCGGGAGGCGGTCGGCCGCGCCGTGGCGGCGTACGTCTGGAGCTGGAGCCCGTCGCAGTAGCACCACCGGTCGTGCACCGGGTCGTACACCCACAGCGATTCGCCGTCGACGGCCAGGCCGATCCGCAGGCCCCGGGTGCGCTCCTGGAAGCTCTCCAGGTCGGTGCCGCCCGCGACCAGGTCCTCCAGCAGCGTCCGGTAGCGGCCGAGCGCCCGCTCGACCTCGGCGAGGGCCGGCCGGGGGTCGGCGGTGCGGCTGAGCGGCTGGGTGGGTGCCCGGGGCTCCTCGGGGAGCGCGACGAGCAGCCGGCCGTCCACCCAGGCCGACCAGCCGTTGGCGCACATGACGTGACCCCAGTCGCCCTGGCGGCCGATGAGCTGGACGGGCAGCAGCGGGTCCAGCCTGGCCGAGGGCTCGGACAGGTCGGGCACCGTCCACGTGGGGAGGCCGTCCTGCGGCGCCACGTGGGTCGGGCGGAACACCAACGCGACCATGGTTCCCCGTCACTTCCGCATGATCGCGGGCTCGTGGCGGCGCAGCAGACGGAGGATCACGAAGCCGAGGGCCGCCGAGATGCCCACGAGGATGGCCATGCCCCGCAGCCAGAGCGTGCGGTCGTGGCGGAAGAACGGATCGGCGGTGATCGAGTTCGGCAGGATGGCGTGCAGGTCGATCGTCCCGGCCATGGCGCCCAGGCCCCAGCGGGACGGCACCAGCCAGGCGAACTGCTCCAGCCCGGGCACGCCGTGCAGCTTGAGCATGGCGCCGCTGAAGACGATCTGGACCACCGAGAGGAGGACCAGCATCGGCATGGTCGCCTCCTCCTTGGAGACGAGGGCCGAGACCAGCAGGCCGACCATCATCGCGCTGAAGGAGAGGAGGGCGACCGCGATGGTCAGCTCGGCCAGCGGGTGCATGATCACCCCGTTGTCGACCGCCACGGTGAGGTCCACCCCGAGCAGGCCGACCGTGGTGAGCACCGCCGCCTGGACCACCGTGATGACGCCGAGGACCACCACCTTGGAGCACAGGTACGCCGATCTGGACAGACCGACGACCCGTTCTCGCTGGTAGATGGCGCGTTCCTTGACGATCTCGCGGACCGCGTTGGCCGATCCGGTGAGCAGGCCGCCGATGCAGAGGGTGAGCAGGCAGTTCAGGGCGTTCTCGGGGGTGAGCCGGGTGCCGGCCATCGCCCGGCACATGGCGCCGACGATGAACGGCAGGGCGATCATGACGGTCAGGAACAGCTTGTCGGCCGCGAGGACCGCCGAGTACCGGCGGATCAGGGTGCCGAGCTGGGATCCCCAGCTCTGCGGTTTGGCCGGCTTGACGTAGGCCTCGGCGGGCTGGTCCTGCCGGGGCCGCGGGGGCTCCAGGGCGGCGGCCGCGTACCGCTCGTGCAGGGGGGACTCGCGGTAGCGGCGCTGCCAGGCCGCGTGGTCCTCGTTCTCGAAGGCCTCGAAGGCCTGCGGCCACTCGTCGAACCCGAAGAACGCCAGCGCCTCGTCGGGCGGTCCGTAGAAGGCGGTACGGCCTCCGGGGGCGAGCACCAGCAGCCGGTCGCAGACGTCCAGGCTGAGCACGCTGTGCGTGACGACGACCACGGTGCGGCCGTCGTCGGCCAGGCCCCGCAGCATCTGCATCACGGAGCGCTCCATGCCCGGGTCGAGGCCGGACGTCGGCTCGTCGAGGAAGAGCAGGGACGGCTTGGTGAGGAGTTCGAGGGCCACGCTCACCCGCTTGCGCTGGCCGCCGGAGAGGCTGGAGATCACCAGGTCGGCCCGCTTGTCGAGGCCGAGCTCGTGGATCACCTCGGTGACCCGGGCGGCCCGCTCGGAGGCGGAGGTGTCCCCGGGGAACCGCAGTTCGGCGGCGTAGGTGAGGGCGCGGCGGACGGTCAGCTGGGTGTGCAGGATGTCGTCCTGCGGCACCAGCCCGATGCGCTGGCGCAGTTCGGCGTAGTCGCGGTAGAGGTCGCGGCCGTCGTACAGGACGGTGCCCTCGTCCGCGGGCCGCAGGCCGGTGAGGGCGTTGAGCAGGGTGGACTTCCCGGCGCCGCTGGGGCCGGCCACCGCGAGCAGGGTCCGCTCGGCGAGCGGGAAGCTGACGTCGTCCAGCAGGACGCGGCGGTCCTTGCCGACCCGGACGAACAGGCGGTGGACGTTGAGCGAGATCTCGCCGGTGTCGACGTACTCGACGAGCTGTCCGCCGACCAGGCAGAGCGCCGCGTGCCCGATGCCGACGATGTCGGTCGGGCCGACGGCGGCCCGGTCGACGGGAGCGCCGTTGACGTAGGTGCCGTTGTGGCTGCCCAGGTCGACGATCTCGTGGCCGCCGTCCGGCAGGGTCCGCAGCTCGGCGTGGTGGCGCGAGACCACCAGGTCGTCGAGGACCAGGTCGTTGTCGTCCGCGCGGCCGATCCGCACGGTGGCGGTGGCCAGCGGCAGGACCGCGGTCGGCTGCCGGAAGATCCCGGAGCTCTGCGGCGCCACCAGGGACGGCCGGTCGGCCAGGGTGGGCTCGGGCAGGAGGGTGAAGCTGGCACTGGGGCCGTTGGCCGAGTTGCCGAAGCGGATGAGGCTGCCCGGGCGGACGTCCTCCTTCTGGATCCGGTGCCCTTCGGAGAAGGTGCCGTTGGTGCTGCCGACGTCCTCCAGCAGCCAGTGGTCGGCGGCCGTCCGCAGGACGGCGTGGTGCCACGAGACCCGGGGATCGTCGAGGACGATCTCGCTGGTCGGGTCACGGCCGACGTGGTACGCCCGGCTCGGCTCGATCAGCTGCGAGTCGTGGTCGGTGATGAGAACCAGTGGCGGCGCGACGGGCGCGCCGGTGCGCTCTCCCATAACTGGCATCTTATCGCCGGGCGCCCGCCCCGGCCGGGCGGGCCGGTCGGCCCGGCCGGGGCGGGCGTCGACGTGATCAGGGAGCCGGAGGACCCGCCGGCCGGGTCAGCCCGGAAGGAACCGGCTGGGCTCGCCGTGCCAGGAGATGGCGAGGGAGTCGCGGGCCCGGGTGGTCGCGACGAAGAGAAGGGCCCGGGCCTTGCGGAGTTCGCGCTGGTAACGGGCGCTGTCGGTGTCGCGGAACTGCTCGATGACGGCGCGGGGGAGGATGCCGTCGCTGACGGCGGCGATGGCGAGCCGCTGGTACTCCAGGCCCTTGAAGCGGTGCATGGTCCCGACATGGACCTCGCCCTCGCCGCGGGCGCCGTCCTTGGTGAGTTCGGCGCAGGTGATGCCCGCGGTGGTGGTCAGGTGGTACATGACCTCGTTGACCTTGTTGCGGTCCGCGACGCAGACGGCGATCAGGCCTCGGGCGTCGCGTGTGGTGCGGCCGGTGTCGTCGGTGGTGAGCTCGGTGCGCCAGGCCCGGAGGGTCTCGGCCAGGGCGGAGAGCTCCTCGGACCAGGTCGGGTGTCCGGTCAGGACGGGCTCGGGCCCGCTGAGGACCGAGCGGAAGCCCGCGAGGTTGTCCTTGCCGTCGTCGAGGTCGTCGAACTCGACGTCCCGGCCGGTGACGACGGTGATGGCCCGGTTGAGGATCTCCTTGGTGGTGCGGTAGCTGAGGGTGAGCCGGCTGGCGCGGCCCCGGATGTGGATCCCGACCGCGCCGAGCGAGACCTGGTTGTCGTAGATCCGCTGGTGGGTGTCGCCGGCGATGAAGAGGTCGTCGGGGCCGTCGGCGACCATCGCGCGCAGCATCTTCCAGTGCGCGGGGCTGAGGTCCTGGGCCTCGTCGACGACGATGTGCCGGTAGCGGTGGCGCAGGTACTGCATGCCCGATCCGGCGTCGCGGTGGATGAGGTCCTGGGCGCCGATCTCGTCCTTGTAGTCGGCGCGGGCACGGATCTTGGCGGCACGCCCGATCTCGAAGCGGGCCGCGCGTTCGGCGGCCTGGCTCCAGGTCTCCAGGTTCAGCTTGTCGAGGCGGGCGGTGTACTGCTCCAGCAGCTTCCAGACGGCGCCGCGCTCCGCGCGGTTCAGCGGCCGGCCGCGGCCGGCGCGGCGGGCCTGGAGGTAGGCGGTGCGGGTGGGCACCGCCTGGCCGAGCACGACCTGCTCCCACTCCTCCAGCAGGAACTCGGGCTCCCAGGTGCGTTCGTCGAGTTCCATGAGGAGGTCCCGCAGCTCCCGCAGCGCGACCTGGTTGTCCACGCGGTTGCGGGTGCGGCCGGAGAGGCTGTTCTCGGCCAGCACCCGTGCGGTGAGCTGGTCGATGTGGGCGACCTCGACGCGGGCGAGCCGCTCGGGTTCCAGCAGGGAGGCGAGCCGGGCGCGCAGGTCGGTGGTGAGGTTCTTGGTGAAGGTGGTGAGCAGGATCGGCTTGTTCTCGCCGGGCGGCAGCTTGCGGGCGAGGTGGGCGACCCGGTGGAGGGCGACGACGGTCTTGCCGGTGCCCGGTCCTCCCGAGACCCTGGCCGCGCCGCTGTAGACCCGGTTGACCAGACGGGCCTGGGTGGGGTGGAGGAAGACCCGCCAGGCGCGGAAGTCGCCCTCCTCGATGGCGGCGCGCAGCACGTCGTCCGAGGTGACCACGGTGACGGTGGTGCGGGCCAGGGCCGCGTCGAAGTCCTCGGGGTTGGGCTGCCGGTCCAGCCGCACCGGGGCGGTGATCTCCCGGCGGACGTCGTCCAGCGGGATGCCGGCGGCGAGGCCGTAGAGCACGTCCTTGGTGAGCAGCGGGGCACCCTGGACGAGCTGGTCGAGCTCCTCGCTGGTGGTGACGAGCAGGGCCAGCTCGACCAGGGCCTCGGTGACGCCCAGTTCGCGGAGCAGTTCGGCGTCGTAGGCGGCCAGCAGTGGGGCGGCCTGCTCCGCCGAAGGAGCGGCCGGGGTTGTGGGGGCGGCCGCGGGCACGGCAGGGGGCGGGACCTCGTCCGGTTCCGGCTCGGGCTCGGCAGGTGTCAGTTCGATGCCGGCGCGGCGCAGCGCGCTCTCGCCGACCACCGACAGGTCGACGAACTCGATCTCGCCGGTGACCCGGTTGACCGCCACGGACAGCTGCTCGTAGACGTCACGGCGGTGCCGGACGGCGATGGCCAGCCAGCTCTCCTCGCCGTCGGCGCCCACGCCGGTGCGGGTGAGCAGGACCCGGTAGGAGGCGTTGAGGCGGGCGGAGAAGATCCGGCCGTCGCCCTTCAGCGGCTTGAGGCGGAGCTCGGTGTGCCAGGGGTTCTGCCGGAAGAGCCGGCTGAAGTCGTAGAACTTTCCCTTCACCTGGTGGTCGAGCTTGTAGAGCTCCTGTTCGGCCTTCTGGTACAGGCTGAGCCGGGCGGTCATCGGGAGGAGCCTTCCAGGTCGTGCGGCGCACCGGTCGACGGTGCGTCGGGGAGCAGGGCGATCAGGGTGTCCAGGTGGTCGAGCCAGTCGGCCGCGGTACGGGCCTTCCAGCCCTCCGCCCGGTACGCGGCGAGGGCGCGTTCGGTCTCGTCGTGTACGGCCTGGTCGGACCCGGCGGCCTCGTCGGTTCCCTCGCCGTCGTCGTCGCCGTCCGGTGCGGCCGGCGGCGGGACGGGCAGGACGGCGACCTTGACGGCCTCGTCGGCCCAGACGAAGTCCGCGGGCCAGCGACTGCTGCCGAGCTCGTACCCGAACTCCGTCGGGGCCTGCTTGCCGTGGTCGGCGATCCGGGTCGCCAGGTCGAGCAGGGCGGCCTCCTCTCCGGCGTCGATCTCGGGCAGGAAGTCGCTGTCCCAGGCGCGGTCCCGCAGCAGGCCGGCGATGTGCTCCTCGAACGGGGACTCGGACGGCTCCGCGGCAGCGCTGCACACGGTGAGCGCTTCGAGTGGGTAGCCGCCGGCGAGGCCGGTCGTGAGCTGGACCGCGTCGCCCGTGGTGCGGGGCAGGAACTGGAGCAGGTTGGACCAGTACAGCCAGCCGCGCCACCGCAGCCGGTGCTCCTCGGTGCCGAGCGCCGCGGTGTCGTCGTCGAGGCAGGCCAGCACCGTCCAGGCGGGGGCCTCCCGCCCGTCGTCGCGTACGGCGAGCACCAGGTTCACGCCGTTGCTGTCGGTGCTGCGCAGGACGTGCGCGGGCACGATCGGTGCGTCGTCGTCACTGCCGGGCTTCGACGGCGGCACACCGAGCGCCGTCCGCAGGGTGTCCAGGAGCGGGCCGCGCCGGTCGGCCGATCCGGCGAGGGCGGTGCGGGGGTGTGCGGTCAGGCCGCTGACGAGCGCGGTGGCCCGGCGCGCCCAGAGTTCGGGTGAGGGGTCGCGCAGGTAGCCGATCAGCGTGTCGACCGGGTTGGCGAACATCGTGCCCATCAAGTGGTGCCGGCTGCCGCCCAGTTCCTCGTAGACGCCCTTGGCCGCCTCCTGGGCGGCCCATTCGTAGGGCGGCCAGACGGGGACGCTGCGGGTGGTCCGCTTCTCGAACAGGTCGATGTCGTCCCAGGTCAGCTGGAAGGCGAGAGCGCCGTCGGCGCGCAGCCCGTTGCGGATGGCGGCGTCCTCGGCGAGGCGGTTGCGGTCGTCGCTCGCGTGGTTGCGGCGCCCGTCCATGTACACCTTCACCGTTCCCGGGGGCCCGCCGACCCGGGTGAAGGTGAAGTCGGTGCGGGTGCCGACGAGCCTCTGCTGGGCGGTGAGCCGCCAGTGGAGCCGCTCCTCGCCGCCGCTGAGCTTCAGTTGCCCGCTGGCGCGGCCGTCCTCCTCCAGGACGGCGTCCTCGCTCTGCTCGCTCCAGGTCCGCAGCGCGGCGAGGAAGCGGGCCTCCAGGTCGGACTCGATCTGCCCGTCCAGCCCGATCAGGGCGGTGGAGGTCACCTCGGTGGTCTCCCACGCGTCGGCGCCCTCCCGGTCGTAGAGCAGCGACTCCAGCAGGGCCAGGGCCTGGGCGCGGGAGACCTTGGACTGGTACCGCTCGGCGGTGTACCGGTACAGGCAGCGGTGGCAGGCGCGCCGGTGCTCCTCGTCCTTGCAGGGGCACTCCAGCAGCGCCTCGCGGGCCTTGAGGAGGGTGGCCCTGAACACGTCGGGGTCGGTCAGCCGGTGCAGGTAGCCGGTGCCGCCGGGCAGGCCGTCGAACAGGACCAGGTACCACCGCCGTTCGCCCGCCCTGGCGTCCGGCTTCGAGGTGAGGGTGTGTTCCAGGTGCTGGGGGTCGCCGCCGAACTGCTTGTCGACGCCGAGGCGCAGCGCCGCCCGGAAGGAGTGGATCTTCTCCTCGACCAGGACCGTCGCGGCGGGCAGCAGGACGCGCAGTGCCTCCGTGCGCAGCTCGTGCGCCAGCAGGACGGGGAGCTGATCGGCCTCCGCGGCCTTCCCGCGCCGCACCGGGCACCACGGCCGGTGGTGCTTGAGGCGGGGGTCGCGGGCGGCGGAGGCGCTGAGTTCGTCCGTGTCGTGGTCGAACACCGGCTTGCCGTCCGCGGTCGCCGCGCCGCAGCCCGTGCACACGTGGAACGGGTTGAGCCGGACGGTGTGCCCGGCGAACTCGTCGGTTGCCGGGCTGTCGTAGCGGGCCGGCCCGACGTTGACCGTGCGGATCACGGCGTTGCGGGAGAAGTCCACGCCGAAGGTCTCGGTCCCGTGGCGCCAGGAGCCGCGCTCCAGGGACTCCTCCGGGATGTCGACCGCGTGGACGATCTCGTAGGAGCGGTGGTCGCGTTCGTCCCGGTCGTCGCGGATCCTGGCGTCGTCGCGCTTGTCCCGGGCGGTGACCAGGCGCGGCTGGACGATCCTGAACAGGCAGGACCCGTCGTCCGCGATCGCGCCGGTGCGGCAGCGCGGGCAGGGGCCGCGGTCGTTCTCGGCGTCGGTGGTCCGGACGTAGCCGCACTGGGGGCAGACCCGCCAGGTCTGCCAGCCGGGCTGCGAGGCCGTGCCGATGTCGATGCCGGTGATCTCGTGGCGGTACCGGTTGACGTAGAAGGTGTTGCCCGGCGCCAGTTCGCTCAGGGCGAGGCGCTGGGGCCGCTCGTACGGGCGCAGCTCGGAGTCGTACCGGGGCCGCTCGCCCGCCGCCCGCTCCTCGGGCCAGTAGAGGGTGGCCTCCAGCACGGTGGTGGCGTCCACCAGCGCGTAGTTGGGCAGCAGTCCGAGTTCGACCAGGGCGCCCTGGCCCGGGGTCTCGTCCAGCAGCTTGCTGAGCTGCCGTCCGACGCCGCGCCGCTCGGCCTCCAGCTCGGCCTTCTGCCGGGCCTCCTCGGGGTCCGCGTCGTGCAGTTCGCCGACGGCGGCGTTGATGTGGCGGATCCGGGCGCGCAGGGTGTCCTCGCGCGCCGCCCACTCCCGTTCGGCCTGCTCGACCGTCCCCTGCAGACCGGCGGTGGCGTAGGCCCGGAGGTCGTCGGCGGCCTGCTCGCTCACCCCGGTGGGGAAGAGCTCCAGGAACGCGGAGACGGCCGCCCCGCCGTGGGCGAGGGCCGCCTCGACGAGGTCGGTCAGGTAGCCCTCCGGCCCGAAGACGTCCTTGGCCTTCCGGGGCAGGGCCGGGAGCACGCGCCCTCCGGCGCCGGTCAGCCGGCCGCGGGCGGCGAGGTCCAGCAGGTGGGCCAGGTACTGGCGGCGCAGGATCTCGACCGCCGAGAGGTGGCAGCCCGGCGGGGTGATCGGCCCGGCGATCAGGTCCTTGGGCCGGTCCAGGTAGTACAGGTCCCGCTTGCGGCGCTCGGGGATGGTGAGCAGGAAGGCGTTGCCGGTGCGGCGTCCGGCCCGGCCGACCCGCTGGGCGTAGCTCGCGGCGTTGCGGGGCAGGGAGGCGAGCACCATGGCGGACAGGTCGCCGATGTCGATGCCCAGTTCGAGGGTGGGCGTGCAGGACAGCACGTTCGGGTCGTTGAAGGCCCGGCCCTCGCCGGGGCCCCGGCGGAAGGCCGCCTCGACCGACTCGCGCCGGTCGCGGTCCAGCAGGCTGGTGTGCTCGGCCGTGACCACCTGGTACGGGCCCGCGCGGTGGTACAGCCGGCGGTAGTAGTCGTCCCGGAACTGCCGGTCCCGGGCGTGGACGTCCGACTCGCGCGCGTGGGTGCCGGCGATCAGCCGCCCGGAGGTGCAGCGGTAGGACGGGCAGGGCGCGTCGTGCCACTGCTCCAGCAGGGAGGGGTGGACGGTCTGTTCCCAGAAGCAGACCCGGCAGCGCACGTACGCCGTCTCCACGTCCTCGTCGGAGAGCAGCAGCGCGTCGATCGCCCCGGGCTGGAGGCCGTGGATGCGGGTGGCGCCGTCCTTCGCGGTGCGTGCGGAGAGCAGTCCGGCGTCGTGCAGGGCGGGCAGCAGCCGGCTCCAGAACTCCGGCGACTGCTCGCGCGGCAGACCGAGGGTGCGTCCGGCCCAGCGCTCGTGCCAGGCCAGCCGGCCGGTCACCGCGTCGAACTCGCTGCCCTCCTTCGGGCTGGACAGCAGGAAGACCGGGGCCGCCACGCCCTTGGGGAACGCGGGCATCCCGGACGGGCGCTGCCCCCAGACGAAGTAGCGGCTGGTGCCGGTCTCGGAGAGGTACTTCTCCAGCCAGCGGTGCTTGATCGCGCCGCGCCAGCGCAGCCGCTCCAGGAAGATCCGCAGGAACGCCAGGTACCTGGCGTCCTCGACCGGCTCCAGCATCTCGCCGCGCACGCTCTCCAGGTGTGCCCGGCGGACGAGCGCGACGGCGGCCGCGGGGTCGGCGAGGCGGACGTGCGCGGCGGCGGTGCGGGTCAGCTCCAGGGTGCGGCCCTGCCGGGCGCGCAGGCCGAACTCCAGCAGCGTCTGGAACGCCAGCCGTTCGCCGATCAGCTCCCAGGTGGCCCGGTCGCCGCCGCGGGACTTCCCGGACAGCAGGCGGGCGACCCCTCGCAGGTCGTGCAGGTCCGGCGGGACGACGGCGGCCAGCGTCCGGGTCGAGGTGCTGTCCGCGATCACCTCGGCGATCAGGTCGTTGAGCGCGGTGGGGCGCTCCTCCGACAGGTGCGCGACCAGCAGGGCGCGCAGCGAGAAGGTGTACGAGCGGTTGGCGACGAACCCGGCCCGGTGCGCGGCGTCCTGCACCGAGTCGTTGAACATCAGCGTCTTGCACTCGCCGGTCTCCTCGTCCAGCTCGCCGCCGGTGAACAGCCGGGTGATGGACGCGGCGGCGAGGGCCGCCTGGCCGGTGCCCAGGTAGCGGATGGCGTTGCGCTCACCGCAGGCCGGGCACCAGTCCTCCTTGGCCGCGGTGTTGGCCGTGGCGCCCTGGTTGACCAGGACGAAGGCGGAGTCGGGCACGCCGATCCGCGGCTCGCCGGTGGCGGGGTCGAAGTCCTTCACCGGGTCCGGCAGGCGCAGCCGGCGCCGGGTGCCGTCCAGCACCATCAGGTCGCCGCCCGCCCCGTGCAGCTGCCCGCCCCGGGAGTCCCGGGCGGAGGCCGGCACCGGCGCGGTGGCCGAGGCTCGCCGGGCCTCCTCGTCGGTCGCGGCGATGAGGTTGCGCACCCGGATCCGGTCCTGGCTGGTGGAGGCCCGCCGGATCTTCGCCGGGTTGACCTCCACCTCCAGGTCGTCGCTCTCCGGGGTGAAGACCGCCCAGCCCGAGCGGCCGCAGTCACGGCAGTAGACGGCCGGCAGGAAGAGGTTGGCCGCCTCCCCGCTGGTGGCGGTGGTCACCGGGGCGCTGCGGACGTTCTCCGGCCCGCCCTCCTGCGGGGCGTCGCCCGCGTCCCACTGGAACTGCGCCTTCGGCCAGGGCAGCACCCCGCGCAGCACCCGGGACACCGAACGCGCCCACTGGTGCACCTCGATCTGGACCAGCGGCCGGGGCCTGGTGTCCCTTGACTCCGGGGCGCGGGCGGCCGACAGCACGGCGACGAACCGGGCCAGCGCCTCGGCGGCCAGCTCCGGCTGCCGGGTGATCGCCTGGCCCCAGGAGTACGCGCCCGCCCGCCACAGCACCGCGAGGATCTCGTCGACGGACTTCAGCTCGCCGCCGAGCGCCAGCATCACCGCCTGGGTGAGGATGTGCTCCTTGAGCTTCGCCCCGAGCGCGTACGGGTCGAGCCCGCGCTCGCCGGTGAACGCCTCCACCAGGGCCTCGAACGCCTCCTCGCTCAGCGCCGGGTCGGCCATCGCGGCCAGCTTCTCCGGGGTCGGCACCGGCAGCAGGTCGATCTTCTCGGAGGGGATGAACTCCTCCGGCGTGAGCCGCTGTTCGCCGACCACCGCGTCCGCCGTGAACGGCGTGCCGAACACCTCGCCGGCGACGCGCAGCATCTCCTCCGCGCTGTTCGGCCCGGCGTCGGAGGAAAGGGTGGCCGAGGTCGCGACCGGGCAGATCGGGCCGAGCGGGCGGGCCCGCTCGGAGACGCCGAGCGCGGAGGCGAGGCGGCGCAGCAGCATCGCCACGTCGGTGCCCTGCGCGCCGTCGAAGGTGTGGAACTCGTCGACCACGACGTACCGCAGGTCGGCGTCGTTCCAGAGCGGGGCGTCGTCGCTGCGCTGGAGCAGCAGGTCGAGCATCTTGTAGTTGGTGATCAGGATGTCGGGCGGAGAGGTCTGCATGTTCGCCCGGTTGGTCTCCACCCGCTCGTAGCGGGTCTTGGAGACGTCCCCGATGTAGAGGCCGGCGGTCACACCGCCGAGGGCCTCGTCGTTCCCGAGGAGGTAGTCGTTGATGCGCAGCGCCTGGTCGGTGGCCAGCGCGTTCATCGGGTACAGCAGGACGGCCTTCACACCGCGACGGCCGGCGGCCTTCTCCCGGCGGCAGTGGTCGAGGACGGGGATCAGGAACGACTCGGTCTTCCCGGACCCGGTGCCGGTGGTCACCATGGTCGGCTGCGGCGCGTGCCCGTGCGCGGAGGACAGCCGGGCGAAGGCCTGGGCCTGGTGCGCGTACGGCGTCCAGCCGTCGCCGGGTGCCCAGTCGAGGTGGTCGCGCCAGCCCGGACCGGCCTGGATGAAGGGGGTGCGGATCCGCAGGAACGGGCCGCGGAACATGCCGGAGGTCTCGTCGCCGAGGAAGCTGTGCAGCGCGAGCCTGGCCCCCTCGTCCGTGAGCGCGTACGTGGTCGAGAGGTACTGCAGCAGGCTCTCCTTGAGCGCCCGCGCCTCCAGCGTCGGCCTCACGGTGTGACGGTCCCCCTCGTGGTTCTTCCCCGGGCTCCCCGTCAGGTGCTCGGGTGGTGATCGCGGAGTGAAGTGTACGGTCGGCCACGGACAGTCGCCGTGGCCGACCCCGGCGGGCCCGCCGTCGGCCGCGCTGGGGGCGCCGAAGGATCACCTGTCGGGCCCCCGAGCCTACTGCGTGGCGTGGCCTGTTACGGGCCGCTTGCCGGGGTCGTAGCGGGGTCGTAGCGGAACCGGAATCGATGGTTCGTGCCGGTGCGGGGTGGCCTGGCCGCCGGACGGGCGGCTGCTCTTCCCCGTCGGCTGCTACCGGGGGTGGGCGCTGACGCTGACGCAGTGCAGACGGTCGCCGAGGTGGACGGTGAGGTGGAGACCGCCGTCGCGGTCGAGGAGGCTGCGGACGTGCTCGGCGGCGTTCGGCCGGGTGAGGAAGTAGCGGAAGGCGGCCGCCTGGTCCGGGGTGAGCGGGAGGGTGCGGAGGGTGCGCCAGAGCGTGGCGAGGGCCTCGGGCAGGTGCTGGTGGTGGGTCGGCGGGGAGACGCCGTCGATGTGGACGACGATGGGCCCGGCGTCGACGGTCGCGTTCACGCGGAGTCGGCCCGGTCGGTGGGCGCGACCGTGCACCACACGGCTTTTCCGATGCCGCCGGGACGGGGGAAGTGGCCCCAGCTGTTCGCAAGGTACTGGACGAGGTAGAGCCCGCGGCCCGACTCGGCGTCGTGGTCGGGCGGTTCGGCGGTGGTCGCGGTCGCGGTCATGGATGCGGGGAGGATGCCGCCGGCGTCGTGGACCTCGATCCGCAACTCGTCGGCGGAGAGGGTGAAACGGACGAGGATGAGCCGGTCGGACGGCACCCGGGGGTGCTCGATCGCGTTGCTGACCAGCTCGCTCAGCAGCAACTCGCCGACCTCGGCGAAGCGTTCACTGTGGGTGGGCTGGGCGGCGAGGAAGTCGCGAAGCAGCCGCCGGGCCGCCCCGGCGGACCGGCGGCGCTTGGGGAGCCACGTCGACTGGTCGGCCGTGGTGGTGGACGGGGGCATGCCGGTGCAGGCTTCGGGCATGGCTGATCACCCTTCGGTGGTGCGTGTGGTGGAGACGGTCGGCGGGCTGGTGTGGGCGCCCGGGGACCGTGAATCGGGCATGGGGATGCCCGGGCAGCGGAGCCGATTGATCACCTTGTGTCGAGCTTCCGACTACTGCGAGTAGCATGCTCCGAGGCGAGACTCTCTGCAAGTGCTTCGGCCATGCAATTG
The DNA here is from genome assembly GCF_053603215.1 of Kitasatospora sp. NPDC004240. NCBI lineage: Bacteria > Bacillati > Actinomycetota > Actinomycetes > Kitasatosporales > Streptomycetaceae > Kitasatospora > Kitasatospora sp. NPDC004240. The sequence goes on from NZ_JBSGFD010000024.1 coordinate 20,523, forward strand.
CACGAATTGATGAACGTTCGACTTTGCTGAGGGGGTGGCAGACTGTGTATCTACGCGAGCAAGCAGGGAAGGTGACGGGTGGACAGTCCGACTGTGCTGCGGCGTAGGTTGGGCGGTGAGCTGGGCAAGTTGCGCACAGCTCGCGGTATGGCCGCCAAGGATGTGGCCGCCGCACTCGGCTGGTCGGCGTCTAAGCTCAGCCGCATCGAGAGCGGGAGTGTTCCGCTCCAGGATCGTGACGCCTCCAAGCTGCTCGCCCACTACGGGGTTGACGACCCCGCGCAGGTCAAACAGTTCATCAACCTGACGCGCCAAAGCCGCCAGCAGGGCTGGTGGCACGCGTACGGCGACGCGCTGCCGGAATGGTTCCGCGCGTACATCGGCCTCGAAGCCGACGCGACGAAGATCGAGACCTTCCAGTGCGAGCTGGTACCTGGTCTGCTTCAGACCGAGGACTACGCCCGTGCGGTCATCCGTGCGACCAACCCTGAGGAGCCCGCAGAGGACATCGACCGGCGGGTCGCGCTGCGGATGGAGCGACAGCAGATCCTCGATCGGTCGCAGCCGCCGCGATTCTGGGCGATCATCGGCGAGGCCGTCATGAAACGGGTGGTCGGATCGCCCTCGGTCATGCGCAGCCAACTCGATCACATCGCACGCATGGCCGACGAACGGCCGAACATCACGATCCAGGTGCTGCCGTTCTCGGCCGGCGCTCACGGCGCGATGGGCTCCTCCTTCTCCATCCTGTCCTTCAGTGACATTCCCGGACGCGTGGCCTACTCGGAGGTCACCACCAGCAGCATCTACACAGATCGCCCGCTGGAAATCGCGCGCCATGAGGACACCTTCCGCCGACTCACGGCGTCATCAGTCCAACCCGAGCGCTCCGTTTCGTGGTTGAGGGAAGCGGCAGAGGAGTACAGATGAAGCACGAGATCGTCGCTGTCCGGTGGCGCAAGAGCAGCTACAGCAACGGCCAGGGCGAATGCGTAGAGGTGGCAGACGGCGTCCCCGGCGTGCTGCCGGTGCGTGACTCGAAGGACCCCGAGGGGCCGACGCTGCTGTTCACTGCCGATGCGTGGGCGGCGTTCGTCGTGGGGATCAAGTCGGGTGAGTTCCCGGCCGCTTGAGTGGTGGGGAGTTTCTTCGCGAGTGCAGGTTGTGAGTGCAATGGCTGGCACCTGGCCATTCGAGAAGTCAGTTGGCTTCATCGGTTCGTAGAAGCGGGAGAGGGCATATGGAGAGCCTTGTGTCACGCATCACCGATCCGGAGCTGTTGTGGCGCGCGAGCAGTTACAGCGGGCCCGACAACGAATGCGTTGAAGTGGCCGACGGCGTTCCCGGAGTCATGCCGGTGCGCGACTCGAAGGACCCCGAGGGGCCCACGCTGCTGTTCGCCGCCGCTGCGTGGGCGGCGTTCGTGGCGGGCGTCAAGGTGGGGGAGTTCCCGACTGGTTGAGCTGTGAGGCACTGCCTTGTCGGTGCAGGCCGGAGCTGCACGGCCTGCACCGCTTTCAACTGGGTCGGGCCCCTGCGCGGGGCCTACCAGGTGCTCAGGTCGTCGAGGAAGTCGCGGTACGAGCGATTTCTTCCGGTTGCTCCCGAGGGGGCGTGGCCGAGTCGTACGGCAGCATGGACGACCAACTGGCTGTCGCTTTCCCGATAGCGCGGCGCGCCGAGTCGGCGCTGCAACTCTTCCTTCGGATTTCGAATCTGCGTGGTGTCCCGGTTTCGGAGCTGTTGGGGGACCTTCCAGGCTGTGTGAACCTCGGGGAACGCGTCGGGGAAGAGCAGCAACCAGCCTTCGGTTTCCCAGACTGCCAGGGCCAGGGCGAGCCGGGCGGGGCAGCGAATGTCGAACTCGGCCTGGAGCTTGGCGCGAACGGCGTCGTAGTGGTCGTTCGACACGTCGTCGAGGTCGAGGTGTACCGCGAGGCCGTACAGATCGGCCTTCTCCTTGGTTGCCACCGCATTGGCCTTCTGGACGATCTTCGTGACCCGGGACGAGAGGTTCGTCCCGGTGGCGTCCTTCAGGGCGACCGGGTCATTGATGGACGCGATCTTGCCGGTGAAGCTGCTCAGCTGGGCCCTGACGAGGTGAGTGATGGCCTCGCGGTCGTTCGAACTCTCGCCTGCCACAACGATGATCCGCGCTTTGCCGCCGCCACCCTTCGCCCCTTTTGACGGTTTGCTCACAGGCCGCCGCCCAGGGCGCCGGAGAACCACAGCTCGCCGAGCGGGAGTCCCTCGCTTGCCGCTCTGATCTCGCGGACCTCTTCTGCGCTCAGTGACGGGATGAGCGATGCGCCGTACCGGTCACGCTCGCAGACCACGAACTCTTCTGGTTCGAGCCGGTCGACCAGAGCTGGGGAGTGCGTCGTCACGATGAACTGGCTACGCTCGCTGGCCTCCCGTAGACGCTCCACCAGCAGTTCGAGTGCCTGCGGGTGCAAGCCGTGGTCCAGCTCCTCTACACAGGTTAGGGCCGGCGGCGTCGGGTCGTACAGCATGGCAAGCAGGCTCAGGAGACGAACCGTGCCGAAGGATGAGTCGGCAAGGAGGGTCGGCCGACGCAGTCCCCGCTCGACCAGCGCAACGGAAACATGTTCGGCCGCACCGCCGAACGTGACGAAAATGATGTCCTCCACACTGGGAAGCACTGTGCGAGCATCCTCGATCAGCCTCGCCCAGAGGGCTTCGTCCGTGGACAGCTGGGCCAGGAACAACGCCAGATTGCCCGCGTCGTCGGCCAGTTCGACCAGTCGGCTGCGCCTAGTGTGCCGGGTGGATCGAGGCCTGACCCACCGGTGGAGCTCTAGGTCTGCTTCTGGGCGGGCGAACCGGCTTGGGCGCCGGGCAGCAGCGACGTCCACGTCGAACACGCGGAAGGATGACAAGCCCCGGGCCATAGTGGATACCTCCTCGCCGCCCTCCGCAGGGGCCAGCCTTGGAAGCGTTGACAAACCACTGCTGAGCTTGCTGATGCCGAGGCTACGCTCTGCCGAGTCGTCCGGATCGCCAGCCCTGGCACCTGCCGGAGTGTCTGTGACCAGTGCCTCTTCACCCGAAACGGTGATTCGCCGCCCTCGCCCCTTCGTCCGCTTGAACCGGAACGACTCGCTGCGGGAGATTGTGAACCCCTCGACGGCCCGCTTGTCGCTCCGCCGGCGAATGGTCAGCTCGTACTCGTCGGGGGCGGCGACAGACGCGTGGGAGGTCCAACGTGCCTGCAAGCCGATTCGCATGGTCGTCGGCGGTCGATCGCCGCCCCAGAAAGCCAGTTCGTCGAATCCGCCCCGCGCGGCCAGGGCCGGGTCGAGGTCGGAATTGATGATGTCTGCCAGGAATCGGAACACCTGTAGGACGTTCGACTTACCGACCCCGTTCGGCCCGACCAGAACAGTGAGATCGCCGAGGGGCAGAGAGATCCGCTGAAGGCTGCGGAAGTTCTCCACGTCGAGTCGAAGGAGTCGGCGGTCTGTCATGGCCTGACCTTACTGTTGTCCGTGGCGGCGCGAGAAGCACCCGGCGCCTCCTGCCGCACCGGATCCCACTTGCCGCGGGCCACCTCCGCGTCCAGGCGGGCCTGGAAGACGGCGTGCGCCTCCCGCATCTCGCGCTCGCGGTCGGCCTTGTAGAACGGCGCGGTGTAGCCGTCGGGGACTGGCGTGGTGTCCGGGTTGGCCAAGTGCTTCTGCAGTTGCTCGAAGTGTTCCTTGGTCTGGCCATGGCCGAAGGTGTGGCGGTTGCCCGCGATCTTCCGGCCGTTGGCATCGAACCATGTGACGGCGTCGAAGTCCTGCGTGATGGGGAACCGGGCACGGTACATCGCTGCTAGCGCATCGGCACTGACGCCGAGCCATACGGCCACGAGTGCGTCGATCTCCACGAGCGCCGCCCGGCGAGCCTGTTCACCGCGAAGTGGGGTCTCGTATTGCCACTGTGGAGTGACCTCGTGCAGTGGCTGCAAGTTCGGCCAGTCGAGAGCCCACGGCTCGTAGCCTGGCCACCTTGAGTCGTACAGCTCAGCCCAAAGATCTGCATAGGCGGAAGTCAGGCAGTTCAGGCGCAAGGTGCGGAGGAGTAGCGCAGGGGCAAGGGGATTTCCTGAAACGGGCGCTGGCATAGAGCGTGCGCCAGAGCTTTGCAGGTCGCTTTTTCCGGTTGTGCGAATCAGGTAGTCGATGGGGATCGAGGACCAGAAGCCAGCCGTCAAACAAGTTCGCCGGGCATCGTACGCAGTCAGACTGTGAATGGCATGCACGTGGCTTGCTCCGGGTGGAATGATCGCGCTGTACAAGCTCCGCTCGCTATTGGGGGCGATCTGGCGACGCCATGCAAGTCGATAGAATTCCGTGTACGGCCTACGAGATTTCTCTCCAAGGAATACTCTAACTTCTTTGGCCGTGACAAGGTTGGGTGCGACTATCTTTTCCAGGGCCACGGCGGCTCGCGCCGCCTCAAATTCGGTGGGGTCGGCAAAAGGTCGATCACGTTCCGTGCAGTCAATCCAACGGTCTTGAGTGCTGCGGAATTTATCGTTATCGCAGGCGCGGATATACTCGGTTTCTGGTACGGCATCTATGGCGGCCTTTTCCAGATCGATACCAAGAACCTCGCCGTGTCCCTGGCTGGGTTGCTTTCCCAGGGGTGTAGCAACGCTGATCTGAGAGCCCTTGAGAATCACTTCGGACCATCGAGTAGGAAGTTGGGCTGAGTCATCCCGTGCGTCGATTTGGTTATACCTGATGAGGCCGGAGCTCTTTGCGGTTGCTTCATTGTAGCCGCTGGAAATCTGCGGCTCCAGCGTGGACAGTTTTACCGGATAGAGTGCGAGCGCAGAGATTGCAGCAGCTTCCGCTGTGCTTACGGGGGAGAGGAGGCGGGTCTGTGTGACTGGCTGATCCTCATTGCCCGTCAGCTGTTGCCAGCGTGCGAGGGTTGTCTCATTGACTCGGACAATCCGCCGAGGATCGGGCCGCTCGTCCCAAGTGCTGCCGAATCGTACGCCTGGTGCTGGCGTAGCAGGGCTGGGAAGGGCTGAAGCAGATGCCTGAAGAGTTGCGGCCGAGAACAACCACGAAAGATGGTCGAATCCGATTTTTCCGGGGCTTCCATAAATATGTACACCGAAGTGGCTGGCGCGCCCAATGGGCGGTGGAAAGAAGCGGTTTCCTGCGTTGACGAAATCAGCATGGACGCGTAGACGCTGGTAAGCCGCCTCTCGGAGAATTGCCTCTTTATCCCCGGCGAAGTGAGTATCTGGGTGGATGAGTCCTACGACGCCGCTCTGTGAGGCGTGCGACCAGGTCTGACACATGAATGCTCGGTACAGGTCCGGGCGAGTTCCCTCTAGGAAAGGATAAACTGCCCGGGACCCCAGGAACGCGACAGTGGCGCTGGTCGACGTTCTCTCCTGGAGGTAGAACGGGCGCGCGGCTGGCATCGAAAGGATGCTTGCCTTTCGCTGTGCCCACTCTTCCATCGATGCCTTTTCCGTCAGCTTGAACCACGGCTCGTGCTCCGCAAGCACAGCTGGCTCGTCCCAATCCGGCCGTACCCACGGCGGGTTGCCAACCTGGAGGTCGAAGCCGCCGTGGCGGGCGAAGATCGCACCGAAGTCCAGCTCCCAGTGCAGGAAGCCCTGTCGCTCCGCGATCCCCTGGGCGACGGTGAGCCAGGGATAGCGCTCCTCCAGCCTGGACACGGAGTCCATGCCCATGAAGCCGGGCAGGCTCTCCTCGTACGCCTCGATGCGGTCAAGTGAGTCGAAGTCGGAGACGAGCGTGCCCTCACGCTGGTCGTACGTGCCGAGAAGGGACTCGGCGAAGTCGAGCCAGTCCGCGAGGTCCGCCAGCGGGATGACCGATCGGCGGGTGGGGGCGGGGATGCGGCTTCGGGAGGTGCCGGGCGTCTTACGTGCGGGCGCCACAGGCGCCGCCTCGCTGAGCGCTGACAGCAGCGACTCCTGCTCGTTGCCCACGCTGAACAGGGATGCCTGTTCCGCGAGGAGCAGCCCCAGGTCGGGCTTCTCCTCGACCTTCGGCTCGACACCACCCACCTGCGGGAGCGCGGCGAGCGCGGCCTCCGCAAGCTCGTCGTCGTGCGCCGCGTACACCGCCGCGCTGCCGTCCAGCAGCCCGGCCTTCTCCACCGGCCAGAACCAGAGGGCGCACCACACGTCCATCATGGTCTTGAGCCGCCAGTATGGCGTGCCCTGCCGCCTGAACAGGTCCTCGTAGACCTTCTCCTTCGGCACCGCACCCTTCGGCCGGCGCAGGAAGGCGAATTCCGCCGGGTCCTCCCCATCCTGGGCCTCGGCGCCCCACACGTCTATCCGCCGGGAGATCTCCTTCTCCGAGATCACCATCCGCCGCACGACCAGTTCCCACAGGAACTCGGCCCGCCGGGCCACCGCCTGGAGGCGGGCCAGCTGCGACAGCTTCTGCCCGCGCGCCGCCTTCACCGTCGGCGGCTTGAGGATGCCCTTCTTCCACGCCCCGAGCTGCTTCTCCAGCTCCGGCGCCAGCGCCCGCGCCTCCTTCTCGCCCGCGACCGCCGCCCACCCGGGCGCCGGCAGCAGGAACTGGTGCACGGCGCCGTCCGGCAGTTCCTGCCGCGTCACGCCGTCCTCCGCCAGGAACGGCAGCGGCGTCGGGGCGAGCGCGCCCTTGGCCTTCAGCCAGAGCTTCTCCTTCGCCCCGACGTCCTCCCCGCTGAACACCGCCCGGCGGCCCCCGATCAGCGAGTTGCCGCGCCGCAGGTGCAGGCCGAACCACGGGGCCTGCATGCCGGGGTGCATGGTGTTGAGCCAGAGCGACACCTCGGCCAGCTCCACACCCGTGGCGTTGAGGTCCACCCCGTACGCGTTGTGCAGGGCGATGTACGCCTTGGCCTTCTGCTCCTCCTCCAGCGCCCGGCTGGTGGGGATCGTGACGCCCAACTCGTCCTGGCGGCGGCGCAGGTACTCCTTCGCCACCTGGTTGATCGCCTCGTTGAGGAACGCCCCGGAGCCGAGCGCCGGCTCGCAGATCCGGTACGTCAGCAGCTCGGACGCCCGTGTGGGGACGGTCTCCCCGTTCTCGTCCTTCTGCTGGTCGAGCCGGTGCTTGAGCGTGAGCTCGACGGTGACCTTGGTCAGCGACTCCGGCGTGTAGTACGACGCCGAGGTCTGCCGCTCCCTTCCCGCGAGCCGGTAGACGAACGACCCCGCCGGGTACGACTTCCGCCCGCGCAGGCCCTTCCGGTTGTCCCGCTCGTCGTACTCGACGAAGACCTCGTCGGGGTACTCGCCCTGGCGGGAGGCCGGGATCATCCAGGAGCCGTCCTTGGGGTCGCCGCCCTTGGCGACCTCCCGCAGCTCCTGGTCGGCGATGAACCCGGTGTACGACATCAGGCCCTCGTACACCGCGCCGAGCTGGTTGATGCCCAGGTTGCGGTAGGAGATGAAGCCGCCGCGCTCACCGCGCCGCGCGTTCTTCATGGTCAGTAGCCGCAGCACCTCGTGCAGGGCCGCGTTGCGCAGCCGCAGGTCCAGCCAGGCCGGGAAGTCGTCGTCCGCGCGCGGGTCCAGGGAGCCACGGCCGATCAGCGTGACCGAGGAGTCCTCGAACAGCGTGCTGTGCAAGGGCTCGAAGCGCAGTCCACGATCCTCGCTGCGGCGGGCGGCCTTGGCCTTCCGGGTCTCCTCGTCGTCGGTCGGGAGGTCGTCGTCCGGCTCGCTGCCGTACCGGCGGTGGCCGCGGTTGACCTTGTGGAACAGCACGTCCAGCGACTCGTACAGATGGAACCCGTTCCGCGCCGCAGGTTCGACCAACTCCTCGTCCCGGGCGACGAGTTCGCGCAGCCGGGCCATCGAGTAGCCGGCCTCGTAGCTGCCGTCGTCGGCGGGCAGGATGCCCAGCTCCGGGCGGGCCTCGGCGTACAGCAGGAAGAGGATCCGGTAGAGGTAGCGCAGGGTCTGGACGGTGAGGCGCTTGGCGAACGGGGTGCGGCCGTCCTCCAGGTCGGCGGGGGTGAGGCCGTTGTCGGCGAGGCGGTCCAGCACCTCCTGGGCGATGATCTCCACCGACCGCTGGAGCCCGCTGCGCAGTTCGCCGCTGACGCCGACCGCGTTGGTGGCGGAGGCCTTGAGCAGGGTGTCGAGCAGCGGGTCGGCGCCGTTGTCGCCGGGGCGCAGCATCTCCTGGCCGAACAGCGCCGCCAGCATGGCGAGTTCGCCGGTCTGCCGGCGGTCGTTGCGCTCCAGCGCGGAGTCCAGGTTGACGACCAGGTACCGGCCCTCGCCCCAGCTGTTGCGGTCGGCGAGGACGAGCACGCCGCCGATCAGCAGCAGCACGAAGCGCGGCGGGTTGCCCTCGGGCCCGCCGATCTTGCCCGCGAAGAGCCAGGAGGCGAGCGCGGCACCGTCCGTGTAGTGCTCGGCCGAGCCGGCGCGCAGCGGCCACAGCAGCCGGCCGGGGCCGGCCGGGTCGAGGGCCGCGTCGTTCTCCGCCGCCCAGCCGCAGTCCAGGGCGACGACGCCGTGCCCGTGGTAGGCGACCTGGACGGTGTGGTCCTTGCCCGCCCGGTGGACGGTCAGCTCGGTCGGGCCCCCGTCGTCGTACCCGAGGGCGCGCAGCACCTCCTGGTGCCACTCGGCGATCCGCTTCGTCCAGTCGATGTTGCCGTAGGTGCGGCGTACGTACGCGTCCTCGGCGTCCGCGCGGTCGGCCTCGGCGAAGAACGGGCGCAGCTCGTCGCTGAAGTACGCGGCACGCAGGGTCCGGACCCGCTCGCGGGCGGTGGTGCGCGGGTCGTGCTCGTCGCCCTCGCGCAGGGTCCAGGTGTCGAAGACGTGCTTCTTCAGGTCGGCCGGGAGCTGCTCGGCGAAGTAGTGCGCCGCGAAGTACTCGCCGCGGTTGCCGAAGGAGTCGTGGACGGTGCTCATCAGTACGAGGTCTCCAGGTGCGAGGTCCCGGCCGAGGGGGTGGCGGCGTCGGTGGGATCCAGGACGGCGAGCAGGCGCAGCATCGGCGGGCCGGACGTCTCCAGTGACTTGACCAGGTCGAAGCGGCGGCTCGCGGTCAGGGCGGCCTGCTGCTTACCGGCGCTGCCGCCGGTGAACAGGGCCTCCTGCTTCCAGTGGGTCAGCCGCTTGCGGTAGGGGGCGAGGGTGGCGTCGACCTGCTGCCGGTAGGCGTCCTCCCGCGACCGCAGGTAGCGGGTCGCGGCGCCGATCGCGTCCGGGACCAGCTCCTGGAGGCCCGGTAGGTCGCGCGGCGTCGACCGGCCCGGCATGCTCGGGCCGACCCCGGCCCGGGTGAGGAAGTCGTTGTCCAGCGGCTCCACCAGCGGCTCACCGGGCAGGCCGCTGACGGCCATCCACTCGACCACGGTGGGCCGGCCGAGGGCGTTGGAGTAGATCCCCTGGACGAGGAAGACCGGGGCGGGGACGGCGGCGGCGAGCACCGGTGCCTGGTGGCGGCCGACCTCGACCAGCACCTTGTCGGTGAGCCAGTCCATCACCGGGTGGATGTCCGTGAGGTAGGAGACGTTGGGCCACAGGGACTCGGAGGAGTCGCGGGCGACGTCGAGGCGCCGCCCCGCCAGCTCCTTGGAGAAGGTGACCCGCAGTCGCCCGGGCTCGTCGCGGCGGGGGAGGATCCGCTGCTCGTCCAGGTAGGACTTCGGGAGCGCGCGGAAGCGGTAGGCGAGGTCGCGCGGCGGCTCGAAGGCGATGGTGCCGTCCGGGTCGCGGCGCAGCGCCAGCTCGTCCTCCGGGTTGGTGCGGCAGATCTGCCGCAGCGCCGTCTCGAAGTAGGCGGCGCTGTCGGGGAACAGCCGCAGGACCTGGGCGCGCGGCACCTCGCGGCGGGTGGGGGCGGCGCCGACCTGGGCCAGCAGCCCGGCGAGCATGCCGCCGCCGGCCTGGCGGGACGCCTTGATCGACTGCTCGACGGTGCGCCCGGCGATGAGGTCCTTGGTGAGGCGGTTCTCCTCCTCCTGGGCCCGGTAGAGCCCGGTGGCGGCCTCGGCCGAACCGTCGATCTTGTGGGCCTCCTCCTCGCGTCGCAGCAGCTTCTCGCCCACCAGCCGGTCGTCCAGGGTGCGCGGCTCGCCGGTGACCGGGTCGGTGCGCCACGGCAGGTCGCTGGTCAGCACCAGCGCGCGGAACTGCGGCGAGCGCTTCTGCCCGTACCGGTCGATGCGGCCGTTGCGCTGCTCGATCCGGATCAGCGACCAGGGCAGGTCGTAGTGGATCAGCAGGTGGCACTGCTGGTGGAGGTTGACGCCCTCGGAGGCGACGTCACCGGTGAACAGCAGCCGGACGGGGTCGTCCCGCAGACCGAAGCTCTCGATGATCCTCATCTGCTCCTGGTCGCTGGTCGCCTCGCCGTGCATCACCTGCACCGCGTGCGTGCCGCCGCGGCCGTGGCCGTACGCGAGCCAGGGCTTGCGGTCGTCCGGGCTCGGCCCCTTGGTGAAGCCGAGTGCCGCCGGGACCGCCTCGGCCAGCCACTTCAGGGTAGGGATGCGCTCGGAGAAGACCACCACCCGGACGTCCGAGCCGGGGCCGACTCCCAGCGCGCGCAACTCGGTGACCAGCGCCCGGAGCTTCGCCGAGTCGTCGTCGCCGATCCGGCGGGCCAGTCGCTCCAGCTCGGTCAGGGCCGCGAGTTCGGCCGCGGTCTCCTCGGCGGTACGGGCGCGGCGCCCGGTCTTGGCGATGTTCTGCCCGGAGTCCGTCGCGGCCGTCGGGGCCGGGGTCTTGGCCGCGGTCAGGGTCTTCTTGCGGGTGGTGACGGTCTGGAGCAGGGCGTGGTGGGAGGAGAGGAACGACTTGAGCAGGTTGTACGCGTCCAGCTGGTTGAAGGCCGCCGACCCCTCCGCCCCCTCGCGCGGGATCCAGCGCGCGGCCAGCTCCTCGAAGACGGCGAGCTCGGCCTCGCCCGCGGCCGCGGGCACCGGGACGGACGGGCCGCGGTCCGCCCAGGAGCCCCTGAGCGAGTCGCGGACCTCGGGGGTGGTCTTGGTCCGGCGGATGTAGAGGTGCTCCAGGTCGGACACCTCGTAGCGGTCGGGGTCGACGATCGCCGCCGGGTCCAGCAGCTTGATCAGTTCGGCGAAGGAGCGGGCGTCACCGTTGTGCGGGGTCGCCGACGCCAGGATCAGCGCGTCGGTCCGCCGGGCGAGCAACCGGGCGAGGGCGTTGGTGTCCGTGCCCCGGTTGACCAGGCGGTGCGACTCGTCGATGACGACGGCGTCCCATTCCGTCCTGTCGAGGTGGTGGGCGTACTGCCCGTCCCGCTTCAGGGTGTCCACCGAGACGATCACGCGCTTGAAGTAGGCGAAGGGGTTGCGGCCCGACGGGATCTCCTGCTGGATCCGCTGGATGCCGGTCGAGTCCAGCCGGACCAGCGGGATCGCGAAACGCGTCCACAGCTCGCGCTGGAACTGCTCCAGCACGTGCTGCGGCGTGACCACCAGGATGCGCTCGCCCCGGCCGCGGCGGATCAGCTCCGCCAGGACCAGGCCGATCTCCAGAGTCTTGCCGAGGCCCACCACGTCCGCGATCAGCAGGCGCGGCTGCGGGTTGGCCATCGACAGGGCCAGCTCGGCGGGGCGCAGCTGGTGCGCCTGAGCGTCCATCAGGAAGTTGTCGGCGAGCCCGAGGCCGTGCTCGGTCTGCGGGAGGAAGGACTTGCGGACCAGCGCCTCCAGGTAGAGGCGGGCGCGGCGGTGGTTGGGGGAGTCGTCCGCGACCAGGGTTGTTTCTCGCGGGTCGAGGATCCGGATGTCGTCCAGCCGGCTGTAGAAGACCGCCTCGGTGCCGCGGACGAAGGAGGAGACGCCGGTGACCTCGACCATCCAGTAGTCGTTGGTCGTCCAGGTCGATTTGCGGACCAGCCACTGCTCGTCGCGCACCACGACCTGCGCGCCGGGCGGGAACGCCGGCCTGGAGGCCCGGTCACGGTCCGCGCCCTCGGGCGTCGGGTCCGGTTTCCAGGGCGTCGTCCAGTCGGTGGTCCCCGGTTCGGTCGCCGCCGATCCGGTCGCCGCCGTACCGCCGGACTCCGCGTCGACCGTCACGCCGCACTCCCACTCACTTGCACTCGCCATTGCCGTGTACCACCGCACCCGCCACGCCCGGGGGCGCTGACGGTGTCACCGTGCCATCCAACCAGGCCCGGGGCCCTGACCGGGACCGTTCGCGCAGTCGTCCCCAGGTCGCTAGAGCGCGGCCTTCGAGGCGTACGCCCGCCGGAGCTCCTCCGCGACCCGCTGCGAGGCCGGCACGCGGGGCCGGGGAGGCTTCGCCGCTGCCGCCGGTCGGTCCGGTGCCGCGGCCTCCGGCTCCTCGGTCGCCTCGGGCTCGTCGGCGGCCTCCGCCGGGGACGCCGGGGCCTGCGCGGCCTCCGGGGAGACCGCGGAGACCTCCTGGAGGCGGTCCTCCACCTCCACGGTGAGCCGGTCGGCGCCCGCGGACCCGCTGCCCGTACGGGCGATCAGTGCCTGCCGGGCCGCGGAGACGGTGACGCCGAGCTCCGCCATCACGGCTCGACACCCGTCCGCGACCTGCTCGATGGTCGGCCGGTCCTCGGGGGCGTGCGCGAACACGGCCGACAGCAGCGGCAGCAGGGACTCCGGCACACCGCTCAGATCGGGCGCCTGGTCCGGATTGGCCACCTGGGCGACGATCGCCTCCCACCGGGTGCCGTCGTAGGGGTAGTGGCCGGCCGCGGCGTACAGCAGGACGGTGCCCAGGGCGTAGACGTCGGCTGCCGCCGTGACGTGCGGCCGTCCCGCCGCCTGCTCCGGCGGCATGCAGCGCACCGTTCCCACGATCATGCCGCTGTGCGAGAGGGACTCGTGCGTCGCATCGGTGAAGGCGGCCAGCCCGAAGTCGATGATCACCGGACCGTAGTCGCTCATGATGACGTTCTGCGGCTTCATGTCGCGGTGCAGCAGCTCGACGGCGTGCACCGCCCCGAGCCCCTCCGCGAGCAGCGCCCCGAGGCTCGCGACCTGGACGACGGGCAGCGGACCGCGGGCGTCGACCTCCTCCAGGAGCGTGCGGCCCGGCACGTAGTCCATGGCCATCCACGGACGGTCCGCGTACGGGTCGGCGTCCAGGAAACGCGCCACCCGGCCCGTCCCCACGACCTTCCGCGCGAACTCGGCCTCCCGCTCGAACCGCGCCCGGGTCACCGGGTCCAACCGGTCCGCACGGATCAGCTTCACCGCCACCGGGTCGCCCGCGGGCGAGAACGCCAGGAAGACCTCCCCCATCCCGCCGGAGCCCAGCGTGCGTGCCACCGTGTACCGGCCGATCCGCTCGGGCAACCCCGGCATCCGCACCCACCCTCTCGCGCTCCACCGGCGTCTCCACCGCCACGGACGCCGTCGGCCAGATTAGTGGCACCGGGGCACCTGTTGTGCACGGAGGGTGCGAATGCCCCCGGGTCGTGACGGACGTACGGCGCGGGTCGGTCGCGCGGACCCGTGACGGGTATCCGGAAACGGCAGTTGTGCGGGGTACGGGAGGGCCATGCTGGGGTTGCCGCGGGCGGGGTCGCCCGGCGGTGCGGGGCAGGGGGCCGAGGGTGAGGACGGTGGGGGAGATGCGCGGGGACGGCACGTGGTGAGCGGGAAGGGTGATCCGGCGGGCGGGCGGGTGACGCAGAACGCGGTGGCCTCGGGGTTCGCGCGGGTGTTCCAGGCGGCCGGCGACCTCGTGGTGTACGAGGGTTCGGAGCCGTACCGGCTCGCCCGCTGGCCGCTCACCACGGCCGCCGCCGGGCCGGCCGTGGCGGACGTCGGGCGGCAGCAGCCCAGCGCGCTGCTGCGGGCGGGGAACGCGGCGGTGGACTTCGTGGGCCGTACCGCCGAGCGGGACCGGCTGGAGCGGTGGCGCGACGGTACGGACGCCATGGGGGTCCGTCTGCTGCACGGCCCGGGCGGGCAGGGCAAGACCAGGCTGGCGATGCGGGTGGCCGAGGAGTGGCGGGCGCGGGGCTGGGTGGTGCTGGGGGCCTTCCACCGCCGGGAGCGCCAGGCACCGGAGGCGTTCGAGGTGCCCGCCGACCTGGAACGCTCGGCGGGCGTGCTCGTGGTGGTCGACTACGCCGAGCGCTGGGAGACCGCCGATCTGCTGACACTGCTGGGCGACACCCACGTCGGTGCGGGCCGGGGCATCCGGGTACGGGTGCTGCTGCTGTCCCGGCCGGCCGGGGCCTGGTGGTTCGGCCTCGCCCACCGGATCCAGGAGGACCTGGGCCTGGCCGCCGACCGCGACGAACTCCTGTCGCTGGAGACGGATCCGGGGGTGAGCCGGGCGTCGCTGTTCACCGCCGCCCGGGACCGCTTCGCCGAACTCCTGGGCGTGTCCGGGGCGGAGACGGTCGGGCCCGCACGCGAGCTCGACTCCCGCGACGACTACCGGCTCGTGCTGACCGTCCACATGGCGGCGCTGGCGGCCGTGCTCGGCGTGGAGGACGAGGGGACGGCGCCCGGCGACCCGGTGGAGGTGTCGGCCTTCCTGCTGGCCCGCGAGCGCCGCTTCTGGCAGGCCCTCCACCACCGTGCCGAGGAGCCCGTCACCGCGACCCCCGACGCGATGGCGCAGCTCGTCTACACCGCCACCCTCACCGGCCCGCTGCGCCACCGCGACGGGACGGACGCCGTCGCGTGCATCGGCGTGGAGAGCCCGCAGGCGCCCGGGCAACTGCTCAAGGACCACGCGCGTTGCTACCCCGCCGAGGTGCCCGGCGGCGCGGCGTCCGGACCGGCCCGTCCGCTGGGGTCGGGGGCGGCGACGGTGCTGGAGCCGCTCTACCCGGACCGGCTCGGCGAGGACTTCCTGGCCCTGCTCACGCCCGGCCACGCGTACGACCACCCCTTCGACCCGTGGACGGACGAGGCCCCGACCCGGCTGCTCGGCTTCGGCACTCGCCCGGAGCCTGCGGCCGAGGAAGGCGGGCCGGTGTGGACCCGGCACGCCCTCGCCACCCTCATCGAGGCCGCCGAGCGGTGGGAACACCTGGCCGTGGACCAGCTCTACCCGCTGCTGCGCGCCCGCCCCGAGCTGGCGCTCCGGGCGGGCGGCGCGGCCCTGGTGGCCCTCGCCGCCCATCCCTGGGTGGATCCGGAGCTTCTGGAGGCCATCGACGACGTGCTCCCGGACCATCACGTCGAACTGGACCCCGCCACAGCGGCCATCGCCACCCGGCTGACCGGCCACCGGCTGGCGGCGAACGACGACCCCGCCTGGCACGCCCGTGTCCACGGCCATCTCGCCGTCCGCCTGGCCAACGCCGGCCAGTTCGACGGAGCCCTGGCCGCGAGCGAGGAGGGATTGCGAAACTGGCGGGAGCCGGCTGCCGGTGGTGGGGACGAGCAGCGGGTGACCTTCACCAGGGCCCTGAACAACCATGCGTCGTGGCTCATGCAGGCGGGACGCCGCGACGAGGCCCTGGCCGTGTCCGAGGAGGCCATGGAGGCCTGTCGCGATCTGGTCCGAGGGGATCATGACGCCCATCTTCCCGAGCTCGTCCGCGCGTTGAGCAACCACGCGGTATGGCTGGCGGCGGTGGGCCGGTTCGCCGAGGCTCTGGAGCTGTCCGAGGCCGCCCTGGAGCCCCGGCGGCAGCTCGCCGCCCGGGACCGCGAACGCCATCTGCCGCACCTGGCCATCGCGGTGGCCAATCACGCGACGTGGCTGACGGAGGAGAAGCGGTACCCGGAGGCTCTGATCTGCTCGCAGGAGGCCGTCGACCTGACCCAGGAGCTCGCGGGCCAGCGCCGCGAGAAGTTCCTGCCGGAGCTCGTCATGGCGGTCGGCAACCACGCCCTGCTGATGGCGGAGACCGGCCGGTCGGCCGAGGCCCTGAGCCTGTCCGGTCAGGCCGTCGAACTGCACCGCGAGCTGACGGCCCTCAACCGCGAGGCCTACCTGTCGGGACTCGCGACCGCCGTGGGGAACCACGTGGCGCTGCTGAGCGGCGCCGGGCGGCCCGGCGAAGCCCTGGCGTACTCCGCGGAAGAGCTGGAACTCCTGCGGGAGTCGGCGGAGCTCGACCGCGGTGCCCATCTGCCCCGCCTGGCCGAGGCACTGGAGGATCACGCGAGACGGTTGGGGCGGGCCGGCCGACAGCCGGAGGCGGTACCCGTGCACGCGGAGGCCCTGGCCCTGCGCCGGGAGCTGGTCGGCCGGGACCGCGAGGTGCATTTGCCGGAGCTGGCCGTCACGGCGAAGTGGTACGCGTTGCTGCTGGGTATGGTCGGCCGTCCGGATGAGGCGCTGCCCCGCTCGGAGGAGGCCGTCGCGGCCTTCCGGGAGCTGGCGCGTCGCGACCGTGACACCCATCTGCCCGGCCTCGTCGGTGCGTTGGGCGACTACGTGCGGCTGCTCGCGGCCACCGACCGGGACGCCGCGGCCCTGGCGTACTCGCGGCAGGTCCTGGACCTGTCCCGGGAGCTGGCCGACCGGGACCCGGACACCCACCTGCCCGGCTTCGCCGCGGCGGCGAACGGTCACGTCCTGCGACTGGTCGAGGCGGGACGACGCGCCGAGGCCCTGCCGTACTCGCAGGAGGCGGTCGATGCGTGCGAGGAGCTCATCACCCGTGACCAGGAGACCCATCTGCCCCTCCTCGCGGAGGTGTTGGTCCGGCACGGGCTGCTGGTGGCCGAGTCGGCGAGCCCGGCCGATGCGCTGGCGCCTTCGAAGCGGGCCGTGGCGGCGTTCGCGGAGCTCGTCGACCATGACGCGGACACCTATCTGCCCGATCTCGCCCGCGCTGCGGGCAACCACGCGGTGCTGCTGGCCAAGGTCGGGCAGCATGCGGACGCGCTGCAGCTCTCCGAGCAGGCGCTCTCCCTCTTCGCGGAGCTGGCGGACCGCGACGCCGTGATCTACCTGCCGGATCTCGCCGGGGCGGCGACCAACCACGCGGTGCGCCTCACCCAGTCCGGGCAGCCGGTCAAGGCGGTCGGGATGGCCCAAACGGCCGTACGGCTGCGCCGGCAACTGCTGGCGGCGGACCCGGTGGCCCACCTGCCCGGGCTCGTCCAGAGCCTCACCGGGCTGGGCGACATCCTGGTCCACTACGAGCGGTACGGCGAGGCGGTGGCCCCGCTCGTACAGGCCCTCACGGGTGCGATGGAGCTGCCCGCCGGGCAGCGGGACATCGCCGCCTCGATCGTCTCGCTGTTGCGTGACGCCTACGCAGCCGACCCGGGCGCGGTGGCCGAGCGGTTCCGGGCGGTGGCCGGGCGGGAGATGCCGGGGTGGCTGAGGTCGCGGTGAGGACAGCGGGCTGAACGCAGGGCCGGCCGGCGGTCAGGAGTCGTAGGACGTCAGCAGTTCGATCAGGGTGCGGACGCCGAAGCCGGTGGCGCCGGCGGTCCATTCGCCGTCGTCGGTGTCGGCAAGGGCGGTGCCCTGGATGTCCAGGTGGGCCCAGGGAGTGCCGGGCGGGACGAACTCGCGCAGGAAGAGGCCGGCCAGGAGCGCGGTGCCGTGGCGGGTGCCGAGGGTGTAGTTGACCAGGTCGGCGACGCGGGAGCGCAGTTGGGGGCGGTAGGCCTCGGGCAGGGGGAGCGGCCAGAGCGGTTCGCCGGCCCGGTCACCGGCCGTCCGCAGCCGGGTGAGCAGGTCGTCGTCGGTGCCCATCAGGGCGGCGATCCGGCGGCCGAGGGCGATGGCGGCGGCGTCGGTGAGGGTGGCGAGGTCGATGATGGCGTCCGGGTCGCTCTCGCCCGCCAGGACGAGGGCGTCGGCCATGATCAGCCGGCCCTCGGCGTCGCCGTGGCAGATCTCCACGGTGGTGCCGCCGCGCACGGTGAGCACGTCGCCGACCCGGATCGGGTCCGCGTTGGGCATGTTCTCGGTCAGCGGCAGCCAGGCGTCGACCGCGACCCGGCAGCCGAGCGCGCCGAGGGCGGACATCGCGCCGAGGACGGCGGCCGCGCCCGCCATGTCCGCCTTCATGCCGGCCATGTGGGCGTTGGCCTTGAGGGAGAGCCCGCCGGCGTCGAAGGTGACGCCCTTGCCGACCAGCGCGATGCGGCGGGTCCAACCGGCCGGGCGGTGGCGGAGCAGGACCAGCCGGGGCGGCACCAGCGAGCCGCGGGCGACTCCGAGCAGGCCGCCCAGCCGTTCGGCGGCGATCCGGGTGCCGTCCCAGGTCTCGCACTCCAGGCCGGTCATGGCGGCCACCTCGGCGGCACGTTCGGCGAGGACGGGCGGGGTGAGCGCCTCGCCGGGCTCGTTGACGAGGTCCCGGGCGAGCAGGACGGCCTCGGCCACCCGGCGGGCCCGTTCCAGGGCGTGGCGGGCGGCCGGGGTGTCCGGGGTGAGGAGGTCGATCCGCTGGTCGGGCGCCGGGGCCGGCCGGCTCCGGTAGCGGGTGAAGCGGTAGCCGCCGAGCAGGTAGCCCTCGACCAGCGGCCCGATGACCGCTTGGTGGTCGTCGTCCGGCGGGTGGACGGCGAGCGTGCGGTATCCGGTGACGGCCCGGGCGAGGGCGGCCGCCGCGGTGCGGACGGCGTCGCGGTCCTCGGGGCCGTCCGCGGGCGGCCGGGGGCCGACGCCGAGCAGCACGGTGACCGGTGTGCCGGGCAGTTGGAGCACCTGGCCGACCCGGCCGTCGAAGCCGGTGCCGGCGAGGAACGCGGGCGACAACCCAGCCGGCGGCTCGCCCTCCCGGACCGGCCGGACCACGGCCTCCACGTCCGTGCCCGGCTCCGCCCGTACCGACCAGGAGACGGTCACCGGGCCGGCTCCCGGGCGGCGCGGCGGGCCTCGCCCCAGGCCTCCAGCCCGGCCAGGTAGTCGCGGGCGAGTTCGGCCATGCAGTGCCCGTCCCCGTCCCCGTTCCCCTGCCCCGCCCCGCCGACGGCGGCCCAGCCGCGGGCGGCCGAGACCGCGTACGGGTCGAGCCGCAGCGCCTGGAGGTAGCAGTCCTCGGCGAGGACGGGCTCCCCGGCCCGCCGGAGGCATTCGGCGGCGGACGCGTAGCCGAGGGCCGTGGAGACCGGGCCGAGCCGGGCGGTGCGCAGGAAGCCGTCGGCGGCCTCCCGGGGCAGTCCGCGTCGCAGCAGGCTCTCGGCCGTCTCGATGTGGGTCTTGGGCTCGTACGGGTCGAGGGCGAGCGCCTCGGCGACCAGCGCGTCGGCCCGCTCGTCCTCGTCGAAGGCGTAGCACTCCTTGGAGCGGCTCTCCACGCAGGCCCGCAGGTTCTCCCGCTTGAGGAACTCCTCGTACGGCGTCGCGGCGGGCACGGCCCGGGCCAGCTCCTCGGCGCGGTCCATGTCGCGGGCCAGCCACGCGCGGTCGCGGCGCATGAAGGGCACGAAACTGACGCTGCGGTAGAAGCGGCTCTCCATCATCATCTTCTCGAACGGGCTGTACGCCTCGTCGGCCAGCAGTTCCTCCAGCGCGCGGGCGCCGGTCTCCCGCCAGCGTTCGGCCTCCTCGACCGAGCGGGTCTCGCGGGCGTGGAAGACCACCGCGAACACCGCGATGACGAACCGCAGGTGCGCCGGGCAGGCCGGGTGCCCGGCGACGGCGAAGGAGGTCTCGGGGGTGGCCACCCGGGTGCCGACGGCGGCGACGTAGCGGACCAGGTCGCGCCAGTGGTGCAGCCGCAGTTCGGCGGGGGTGCGCAGCTCCTCGACGGGGACGGCCGGGATCAGCTCCAGGACCAGCTTGGAGAAGCCGATCCGGTGGAGCACCACCGCGACCCGGTGCCGTTGTTCGGTGTCGAGGGTGTCGAACTCCTCGACCCAGGAGCACAGTCGCTCCCAGCGCGGGGTGCGCAGGTGTGCGGGCAGCTCGGCGGGGTGGGAGACGGCGAACTCGGTCAGCCCGGACTCGCGGATCAGGTTGCCCCGGAAGGCCGGTGGCATCAGCCGCTGGAAGTTGACCTCGGGCCGCTCGCCGCGCTCGGCGAACTCGTGGGCCAGGCCGGGCAGTCCGGCGTACAGGCCGGGCGATTCGGAGTCGCCCAGGTTGAAGTACGAGGCGTACATCCGGTAGTGCCAGTTGTTGGCGTACGGGCGCTGCGGCTCGCGGGTGGCGGCGCGCTCGACCAGCTCGGCGAGCGGGTGGTCGCCGTCCCGGCGGCAGGCGGCCACCAGGGCGTCGCGGGTGGCGCGGGCGCGCGGCGCGGCCCGGAAGGCCCGTTCCTCCAGCACCCGGGCGAACTCGGTGTGCCCGAGGTGGCGGGCGCGGGCGGCG
This sequence comes from Kitasatospora sp. NPDC004240, assembly GCF_053603215.1. Lineage (NCBI taxonomy): Bacteria > Bacillati > Actinomycetota > Actinomycetes > Kitasatosporales > Streptomycetaceae > Kitasatospora > Kitasatospora sp. NPDC004240. The sequence continues at coordinate 40,750 of NZ_JBSGFD010000024.1, forward strand.
GCCCGCAGCAGGGCGAAGGCGGTGCCGTACGGGCCGAGCCGGGCGGCGTGGAGGTAGCCGGCGAGCGCGGCCCCGTGGTCGCCGGCGCGTTCACGGGCCTGGGCGGCCTGCATCCGGATCTTCACGTCGAACGGGTCCAGGGCCAGCCCCTCGGCGACGGCGGCCCGTTCGGCCTCGGTGTCGCCGAGCCGGACGGCGATCTCCAGGTGCCGGTCCAGCAGCCGCCGGCGGGTCTCCAGCAGCAGGAGGGCCTCGTCCTCGTCGGGCGCGGTGAGCGCGTCGACGGCGGCCCGGGCGTCGGCGAGCAGGGCGCGGGCGCCGGTGAAGTCCTCGTGCCGTTCGGCGTGCATCACCTCGCGCAGCACGAGCCGGGTGGTGAGCACGGTGTGCTCGAAGGCGGTGAGCTCGCCGGTGAGGGCCTTGAGCAGGTCGCGTGCCCGGGCGAGGAAGAGCGGGACGGCGGAGTCGTCGCCGGCGTGCCGGGCGAGCAGGTAGCCCCAGCCGGCCACCGCCTGGACGTGGGCGACCGTCGGGACGGGGTGCTCCACCAGCGGCCGGTAGGCGGCGGTGGTGCGCTCGGAGAGACCCTCGGAGGCGAACAGCGCGACCGCGCGGGCGGCCTGAAGCCCGGCCGTCACGGGGTCCTGGCAGGCGGCCGGGTCGAGGTCGGCGGGGGCGACCTCCAGAACGGCGGCGGGCAGGCAGCTCGCGACCAGCCAGTGGGCGAGCCCGGCCCGGTCGACCGGGTCGAGCCCGGGGTGGTGGCGGTAGGCCTCGGCCATCCGGCGCCAGGCGGGGGAGGCCAGCTCCTCGGGCAGGTCGGTGGGTTCGGCGGCGCGGTAGGCGGTGAGCCGGGACTCCTCCACCAGCAGCCGGCGATAACTTGCAGGCATGGTCATGCCAAAACGTAATGCGCCGGGAGAACGCCGTTCGAAACGCCGTGCCGCGAGAATCGGCGAACGTGCCTGAATGGCCGTGGACGGTGATTGCGCGCCGTCGAAGTAGGGCCGGTGCACCTCGAAGGTCAACCAGCTCGGCGCGTTGACGCCGACGATTCCGCGACTGAAATTCCAGCGGTTCACGCGGTATTCACCAAGCCCTTTCCGAAATGGTCGGCATGCCCCGCGGGGAATTCTGTCCGCGGGGCATGCCGGTCAGCGCGAGGATCAGGTCGCGTCGTCCAGCAGGCAGGTCCAGCAGTCGGCCGCACCGGTGCTGATCTCGACCTCGTCCTCAAGGGACTCCCAGGTCTCGTAAGCCATTGCGCAACTCCTTTCATTCGGCCGGGCCGCCCGGGAATTCGGGCGTGCGAAGTGAGCTGAGCGTCATTCTCGGCGCGCCGGAGCGAGGGCGTCAAGACTTCTGCGCACCGAGCTCGAACAGAATCACCTCGACTTCTTCATCAGTCGTCCAGAAATGTGGGGAGACCCGGACCAGGCCGTCCGGCGCGGATACCTGGATTCCGGCCGCGGCCAGCCGCTCGACGAGGCCCACGGTGTCGGAGAAAGGGCTGGTGAAAGAGACGATCCCGGAGTTCCCGGCCGCGTCCGGGGGAGTGGCGAGCCGGTACCCGAGCTCGGCGGCGCCGGTCCGCAGCCGGTCGGCCAGGGCGAGCACCCGCGCGCCGACCGCGGCGGTCCCGGCCTCCTCCAGCTCGGCCAGCGCGGCGGCCAGACCGGCCATCCCGACCAGGTCGTACATGCCGCCCTCGACCCGGGCGGCCTCGGCCCGCTCGGGCAGGTCGTAGCGCAGCTGCCCGGGCAGTCCCCCGGTCACCCCGGCGGCGCCCTGGTAGCCGAACCAGCCGGTGGGCGTGGTGCGCAGCAGCTCCAGCCGCTCGGCCCGGCAGTAGAACAGGCCGGTGCCCGGCGGCCCGCAGAGCCACTTGTGGGCGCCGGCGGCCAGGAAGTCCACCGGGGTCCGGGCCACCGACAGCGGCAGGGCGCCGAGGCTCTGCACCGCGTCCACGCAGACCAGCGCCCCGGCCTCGGCGGCCAGCGCGCAGATCGCGTCCAGGTCGCAGCGGAAGCCGGTGGCGAAGTTGACGTGGCTGACCGCGACCAGCCGGGTGCCCGGCAGGATCGCCGCCGCCACGTCCGCGATCCGGTAGCCGCCGTCGCGCATCGTCACCCAGGACAGCTCGACCCCGAGCCGGCGCAGCCGCTGCCAGGGGCGGACGTTGGCCGGGAAGTCCCCGTCGAACAGCACCACCCGGTCGCCCGGGCGCCACTCCAGGCCGTCGGCCACCAGGTGGATCCCGGCGGAGGTGTTGGGGACGAACGCGACCTCCTCCGGGGTGCAGTCGAGCAGCCGGGCGACCGAGCGCCGGGCGGCGGCCCGAGCGCCGAACAGCCGGCCCACCTCGGCGCTGCCGTGCGGCAGCACCTCCTCCAGCGCGGTGCGCATGGCGGCCACGGCGGGCGGGCGCAGCCGGCCGAAGCCCGCGAAGTCCAGATAGGCGCGCAGGCCCGGGGTGGCGGTGTCCGCGGGTGCGGGGAGGCCCGGGGCTGCGGCGTCCGCGGTGTCCGCGGGGGCGTCCGGCGGCGTGCTCACGAGGCCGCCGGGCCGGCGGGAGTCAAGGGCGTGCGGGGAGTCCGGGGCGTACGGGCGGCTCGGGCGGCGGTGACCGCCATCCACCCCGCCACCAGCATCGGCACCCCGTGCAGCAGCAGCACCCAGGGCGCCAGCCAGGACGGCCGCAGCACCACGCTGGTGGCCAGCAGCCCGGACATGAAGCCCGCGTTCACCACGATCTGGGAGAGCCCGAAGGCCCGCCCGCGTTGCTCGTCGGGCAGCCGCTGGAGCGACTGCTTGTAGGTGATCTCGCTGAGCGCGTCGCCCAGCCCGGCCGCGGTCGCCGCCAGCAGCCGGGGCCACCAGCCGTCCAGCCAGAACACCCCGATGAAGCCGAGCGACATCACGACGGTCGCCAGGCAGTACACCAGCGCCGGCGCCCGCTCGACCAGCCGCCGGGCGAGCGGGCGCAGCACGAAGCTGCCCAGCAGCAGGCCGGTCGCCCAGCTGCTCCACACCGCGCCGGAGACGAACGTCGGTTCGTCGGGCCGCAGTTCGGTGCCGAGGATCGGCAGGCCGACGTGCTGGGAGGAGGAGCCGAAGGCGTCGATCCCGCGCAGCACCACCAGGCCGGCCAGGCCCGCCCCCACCAGCGTCGGCCAGGCGGCCGGTCCGTCCCCGGCACGGCCCCGGCCCGTCCCCTCCTCGCGCATCCGCAGTCGCAGCGCGAGCAGCACCAGGGCGGAGAGCACATAGCTGCCGGCGTCCAGGGCGAACACCCCGCGGTAGCCGAGCAGCGGGACCACGACGGCGGCCAGGCCCATGCCGATCATGAAGGCGACACCCTTGAGCCCGGCGATCGCGCTGTTCACCGCCTGGGTGCGCGGGCCGGCCAGCACCGGGGTTGCGGCGGACAGCGTGGCCTCGAAGACCGAGCGGCCGGCGCCGACCAGCAGCACGGCCGGGTACAGCCACCAGCCCTGCACCCCGGACGGCAGCACCGCGAGCAGCGCCAGCACCCCGGCGCGGACCAGGTCGGCGCCGATCATCGCCCGCCGGCGGTCCCAGCGGTCCCCGAACCGGTGCCCGAGCCGGCCCCCGGTGATCGCGCCGGCGTAGAGCGCCACGCTGACCAGGCCGGTGGCCAGGGCGGAGCGGCTGTGGTCCCAGACGAAGACGGACAGGCAGATGAAGTCGAGCGCGTAGCCGATGTCCGAGACGGTCTTGGCCCCGAGGAACACGGCCAGCTGCCCGCGGCCCGCGGACGCCGTGCCGCCGTCCGCCCGCGTACCGGTCGCCACGGCGCTCATATGTGTACGTTCCCCCGTCGTCCGGTGAAGGTCCTGCCATGATTCACCGGCCGCGACGGCCCCGACAAGGGGGAGGATCAAGGAGATTGGCGAACCGTCAGACCCGTCCGGAGGGTACGGGCCGGGCCCGCTCGCCCGCTCCGACGGACGGGCGCCGTGAGCGGCGTACAGCGGCCGTGTGCGGCGTACGGGTCGCCGGCCCCGCGAGGCGCCACGGCTGCGCGGGGCCGGGCCGCTACGGTCGGGCGGGGGGCACAGCGGCCGAACACCTTACGGAGAGTCATGACGTCCAACCGGCCCGAGGGCGGCGTACGGGCCCGTCAGGTGCTGCGCAACCCCAAGGTCTGGGTGGTGCCCGCCGTCATCCTCGGCGTGGTGTCCTTCCTGCTCTCCCTGCTGTACGTCGGCGGCATCGTCAACCCGCGCCAGGACCTCCACCGGCTGCCGATCGGCCTGGTCAACTCCGACCGGGGCGCCGTGATCGCCGGCCAGCAGCAGAACCTCGGCGCAGGGATCACCGCCGGCATCGTCGCCGGGCCCGACCCGCAGGACCAGGTCGACTGGCGGGTGCTCGACCGGGCCGCCGCCGACCAGCAGCTCGCCTCCGGCAAGCTCGCCGGCGCGCTGGAGGTCCCCGCCGACTTCACCGCCGCCGTCGCCGCGATGGCCGCCCCGGCCCAGCCCGCCCCGCCACGGCCGACGATGACCGTCCTCACCAACCCCGGCGTGGGCAGCCTCGCCTCCTCGCTGGCCTCCTCGATCTCCCAGGCGGCGGCCGTCCAGGCCTCCGCGGAGCTCGGAAAGACCCTCACCGCCCAGGCCCAGGCACAGGCCCAGGCCCAGGCGCAGCCCGCGGCCGCCGGCGGGGCGACCAACGCGGCGGCGCTCCAGCTGGCCGACCCGGTGACCGTCGAGACCAGGGTCGGCCACCCCATCGGCCCGCACAGCGGCCTCGGCCTCACCGCCTTCTACTACACGCTGCTGCTCGTGCTCTGCGGCTTCCTCGGCGCCAACGTCATCAGCAACGGCGTCGACGTGGCGCTCGGCTACGCGGCGAGCGAGATCGGACCGCTGCGCACCCAGCGCCCGCCGGTGCCGATCAGCCGCACCGCCACCCTGGCCGTCACCTCCGTGATGTCGGTCGGCCTGGCCGTGCTCACCTCCAGCCTGGTGATGCTGGCGACCGTGGTGGTGCTGGACATGGACGCCTCGCACCTGCCGCTGCTCTGGGTGTTCTCGGTCTGCGCCAGCGCGGCGGTCGGCCTCGGGACGCAGGCGCTGCTCGCCGCGTTCGGCGGGATCGGGCAGCTGGTCGGCATGTTCGTCTTCATCGCGCTCGCCCTGCCGTCCTCCGGCGCGACCATCCCGCTGGAGGCACTGCCGGACTTCTACCGGGGCCTCGCCGAGTTCGAGCCGATGCGCCAGCTCAGCGACGGCGTACGGTCGATCCTCTACTTCGACGCCCGGGCGGACGCCGGCCTCACCCGGGCCTGGGCCGCGATCGGCATCAGCACCGTGGCCGCCCTCGCCTTCGGGTTCGGCATGACCCGCTACTACGACCGCAAGGGCCTGCACCGCTTCCACCCCGAGACGGACTGACCCTCCGGCGGCGCACACACCGGCGGGGCAGGGGCGGCGGGACCGGGCGTCGGGTGGGGCGCACGGCTCAGGCGCCGCCGGTGTCGGTGCGCCGGCCGTCGCGGAGGTGGATCCGCTCGTCGCAGCGGGCGGCGAGGGCGGGGTCGTGGGTGGCGACGACCATCGTCGTGCCGTACTCGGCGCGCAGGCGCAGCAGCAGGTCGACGACGGCCTCGCCGGTGCGGGAGTCGAGGTTGCCGGTGGGCTCGTCGGCGAGCAGCACGGACGGGGAGTTGACCAGGGCTCGGGCGATGGCGACACGCTGCTGCTGGCCGCCGGAGAGCTTCGCGGGCAGGGCGTCCTCACGGCCGGCGAGCCCGACGGCGGCGAGGAGTTCGCGGGCGCGTTCGCGCTTGTCGAAAGTGGTGCGCACGGGCAGGACGGGGGCGACGACGTTGTCCAGGGCGGTCAGTGCGGGCAGCAGGTGGAAGCGCTGGAAGACGATCCCGATGCCGCGGCGGTAGTCGGCCAGCCGCCTGCGGTCCAGCGCGGTGATCTCCTTCCCGGCCACCCGGACGGTGCCGCCGTCGGGCCGTTCGATCGCGCCGAGCAGGTGCAGCAGGGTGGACTTGCCGGAACCGGACGGGCCGGTGAGCGCGACGGTGCGGCCGGCCTCGACGGTGAGGTCCACGCCGTCGACGGCGACCAGCTCCTGCCCCGGCCCGGTGCGGAAGGTCTTCCGCAGACCGGTCGCGGCGATGGCGGGGGCGACGCCGTCGGGGGTGGGGCGGGATGCGGTGTCACGGGCCATGGGGTCACTCCTCGGTGAGCAGCCGGCCGATCGGGGCGCGGCGCAGCAGGGCGGCGGGGACGAGGGAGGCCGCGGCGGTGAGCAGGACGCCTCCGGCGGCGACCGCGGCGGCGGTGACGAGCAGGGCGGCCGGGAGCGCACCGGCGAGGACGGCCGTGGCGGCGAGGCCGAGCCCGGCGCCGGCGAGCGCGCCGAGGGTGCCGAGCAGGACGCCCTCGGCGAGCACGAGCCGGCCGAGTTCGCGGTCGTTCCAGCCGGCGGCGGCCAGCGCCGCGAACTCGGCGGCCCGTTCGCGGATGCCGAGGTAGAGGACGTCGGCGACGGCGAGCGCGCCGAGCAGGACGACGGTGGCGACGGCCGCGTAGTCGATGCCGCGTACCTGGAAGGAGACCGCCTGCCCGAGCAGCGATCCGACGACGGCGCTGTGGAAGGCCCCGGCGACACCGGCCAGCACGGTGAGCGCGCAGGTGCCGACGGCGACGCTCAGTGCGCCGAGCAGGCTGCGCCCGGGGGTGCGGCGGAGGTTGCCGGCGGCGAGGGAAGAGATGCGCCGGGCGCGGGTGGTGCCGGCGTTCCCGGCGACTGCGGGGTGCACCGCGGCGGCGGGCCGGGTCCGCGAGGCCCGTACGACGGGCGGGGCGGCGGCGAGGAGGGCGAGCAGGACGGCGCCGGGGACGGCGGCGAGGGCGCGCGGGGCGGTGACGTCGAGCCCGGACAGCGCCCCGACGGGCCAGGCGGCGGCCGCGCCGAGCACACCGGCGGCCAGGCCGAGGAGGGCGACCTCGCCGAGCAGCCCGGCCAGGATCCGGTCGGGCGACCAGCCGAGGCAGGCGAGGACGCCGAGCTCGGTGCGCCGGGAACGCACCGCTGCCGCAACGGAGTTGGCGACGAACAGGGCGCAGACGGCGAGGACCAGGACGAACAGGGCGAGGCTCTTGCGGTCCAACGCGTCCAGCACGGTGAACGCCACGCCCATCCGCACCCAGTTCTGGGTGACCGTGATCTCCGGCCGCCCGAACGCCCCGGCGGGAACGGTCAGTTCGGTCGGCCGGGGGGAGGATCCGTAGGTGACGTCGACCTGCAGGCCGGTGCGTCGCTGGATCTCCTGGGCGACCAGGCGCACCCGTTCGCGGCTGACGGCGTCCGTGCCGCGGATGTCGGCGACCCGTACCCGGACGGAGCTGATCGGGTCCGCGGCGTGCAGGTCGCCGCGGAAGGCGCCGTCGGTGAGGGCGGGCAGGGCGTCGAGGGTGGTGATCAGCTGCGGGGGCTGGGCGAGGAGACCGCCGAGGTTGCCGTCGGGGCGCAGGGGTCCGCCGCCGAGCGCGGTCCGGGCGGCGGCGTCGGCGGGCCGGGTGTCGGGGGCCTCGTAGGCGCCGAGGGGGACGGCGGTGAGCGGGTTGAAGGAGGGCAGCCGGCTGCGGTCGAAGACGCCGACGGCGACGGGCGCCGGCAGCGGGACGCCCCCGGAGTCGGTGCCGGTCCTGGCCAGGTGCTGGGTGACGGAGCGTAGCTGGGTGTCGGCGTTGGTCGGCGGGACCCTGAGCCAGGGCGAGTTGGAGGCGAGGGAGGCCCAGGTCTCGGGCGGGTTCCGCACGGTGTCGGGGCGCAGCCGGCCGTCCGGGCCGGTGCTCCAGTGGAGCGGGCCGACGGTCCAGGAGGCGGCGAGGGAGCCGAGGGAGGTGCCCCTGCCCGCGGTCGGCGCGCCGGGGTTCGCGGGGGCGGGGGCGCCGGACGCCGCCGGGTCGGTCGGCCCCGCAGAGGAGCCCGGGTGCGCGGTGTCGGCGGTGATCTGGTCGAGGAGCTGCCGATAGGCGTCCTGGGCGGTGATGGTGCGGGTGACGACGGTCGGCCCGGCGAGGTCGGCCAGCCGGTCGGTGCCGATCTGCAGCGGGGTGCGGCCGTCGGCGGCCGGCAGCAGCTGCACGCCGACGTCGACGGCGGTGCCGAGTCCGCTGTCGGAGGCGGCCAGGACCGGGAAGGTGGTCTGCTTCACGGTGACGGCGGTGGTGCCGTCCGGCCCGGAGACCGCTCCCTCGGCGTCCCGGGTGGAGGCGCCCTGGTGGGCACCGAGGTAGCGGCCGGAGACGAGGGCGGTGTCCAGACCGGAGAGCCTGGCCTCGGCCTGCGGGTCGACGGCGGCGACCAGCAGGGGCACCGGCACCTGGACGCGGTGTCCGGCCGGGCCGGCGGGCACGGTGGTGGAGACGGTCTGCCCGTCCAGGACGCTGCGGGTCCCGGCGGTGGAGTCGCAGCCGATCCGGACCGCCGGCGCGAACGGTCCGGCAGGTACAGGCGGGGCGGCCGGGCATGCCTCCACCCGTGTACCGGACGGGAGTTGCTCGGCGGGACCGGACCCGGCCGCGCTGCCGGTGCCGAGGTCGACCACCAGGGGGTTGCCGGTCAGGTACTGGTAGCCGGTGGCGGCGGGCGTGCGGGTGGCGCCGCCGTCGGCGGTGGTCGTGGTGGTGACGCGGAAGAGCCGGCCGGTGCGGTCGGCGGGCAGGTGGGCGGACAGGTCGACGGGGACGGACGCGGAGGGCATCACGTAGCCGACCATGGCCAGCGGTGCGGCCGCCTCGACACCGGGGATTCCCTCGATCCGGTGCCACTCGTCGGTGGTGATGCCGCCGAAGATCCCGGAGAGGAACCCGGCCTGGACCAGGTCCTGTTGACGCTCCGCTTCGGTGCGGCCGCCCCGGGGACGGACCAGGATGTCGTACGCCGAGCGGTGGTTGCCGTCGACGGTGGCGCGCACCTGCAGCTCCTGCGTCCGGGCCGCCCCGGTCAGGACGGTGAACGCCGAGGTCGCGACGGCGACGGCGGACACCAGCGCGACCGCGCGCCCCGGCCGGTGCCGCAGCTGGGAACGGACCATCGGAAACACCTGCGGACTCCCCCGTACCTGTCGGAACGCCGTGTGCGGTGGTGCTCGGCCCGGTTCGGCCGCGGGGCCCGGCACCGCCGGATGCCTCGGAGGCCACCGAGGTCGCCGGGGCCACCGGAGCTCGTCGCGGCGGGCGGAACGGACCCGCCCGGGCGTCCGGAACCACCGGAGGGAGGTACGGGAGCGCCGGGGGGAACACCTCGGGTGCGGCGGTGGTAGGCCTGCTGACGAGGTGTCGCGTGCCGCAACGTATCCGACACGAACGGATGTTGTCCAGACCAATTGCCGTCCGGGTGGGTTGCCGCCCGTACCGGTCGCGTCCGGACCGGTCACGGGACGCCGCCGCCCCGGGCACACCACTCCGGCACGGTGATCCGCAGCAGAGCGGTCACGAACGAGGGGTGACGGATCATCGAGTCCGGGGGCTTCGGCGACTACGCGCTGTCCCTGCGGGAGGCCACCGAGGACGAGCCGTTCAGCCGAACGCCCTGGTGTACCGGGTGCTCGGCAGGATGTTCGCGGTCGTGCGGGCCGGCAGCGAGGACCGGCCGTGCCGGGTGACCCTCAAGTGCGCCGAGCCGGCCGCCCATCTGCGCGGCCTGCGCGCGGCGGCGGTGGCGCTGCACGGGCGGGTGCGGGGCCGGTCGGGCCCTGTGCGCGGCGGCGTGGGGCGGGTCAGAGCCGGCGGAGGGCGTACGCGGCGGCGTTGGCGCCGCACATGCCGTGGACGCCGGGGCCGGGCGGGGTGGCCGCGGAGCAGAGGTAGTGGCCGGGGAGGCCGGTGGCGTAGGGGGTGAGGGTGGGGCGGGGGCCGAGGAGCAGCTGGGGGACGTCCTTGGCGCCGGTCATGATGTCGCCGCCGACGAAGTTCGGGTTGGCCGCGGCGAAGCCGGCCGTGGTGGTCACCGCCCGGCCGAGGACGCGCTCGCGGAAGCCCGGGGCGAAGCGTTCGATCTGCGCGGTGATCGCCCCGGTGGCGTCGCCGGGGTAGCCGGCCGGGACGTGCGCGTACGCCCACACGGGGTGGACGTCGCCGGCCGAGCGGCCCGGGTCGGCCAGGTACTGCTGGCCGACCAGGACGAACGGGCGCCCGGGCATCCGGCCGGCGGCGACGGCCCGTTCGGCGGCGGCGACCTCGGCGAAGGTGCCGCCGAGGTGCACCGTGCCGGCGCGCCGGGCGGGTTCGGCGGTCCACGGGACGCCGCCCGCCACCGCGAAGTCGACCTTGAACGCACCCGGGCCGTGCCGGAAGCGCCGGTAGGCCCGGGCGATCCGGGGCGGTAGCCGGTCGCCGAGGATGTCCGCGACGGCGCCCGGCGCCAGGTCGTACAGGGTGACCGCGGCGGGCGGCAGCCGGTCGAAGGAGGTGACCCGTACGCCGGTCTCGACGGTGCCGCCGAGCGCGGTGAGCTCCGCCGCCAGCGCCCGGCTGATCGCCCCGGAGCCGCCCGCCGCCACGGCCCAGCCGTGCCGGTGCCCGGCGGCCAGCAGGCCGAGGGCGACGCTCGCGCTCAGCGGCCGGTGCAGCGGCCGGAACGCGTGCGCCGCCACCCCGCCGAACAGGGCCCGCGCCCGCTCCCCGGTGAACGCCCGGGCCAGCGCCGAGGCCGGCAGCAGCGCCGGCGCCCCGAACCGGGCGAGCCGCAACGGGTGGCGCGGTACGCGCAGCAGCGGGCCCATGACGTCCTCGGCGAGCTCGTCCCAGCAGGCGGCGGACGGCCCGAACAGCCGCCGCCAGCGAGCGCCGTCCGGCGCGCCGAGGCCGGCGGCGGTCTCGGCGACGGAGCGGTGCAGCACCCCGGCCGTCCCGTCGTCGAGCGGGTGGGCGCAGTCGATCTCCGGCCACCGCCACTCCAGCCCGTGGCGGCGCAGGTCGAGGCCACGCAGGAAGGCCGAGCCGACGCCCATCGGGTGGACGGCCGAGCAGTGGTCGTGCACCAGGCCCGGCAGGATCGCCTCCGAGCTGCGGGCGCCGCCGCCGACCTCCCCGGCGGCCTCCAGCACGGTGACCCGCAGGCCCGCCCGCGCCAGCACGACCGCGGCGGCGAGCCCGTTGGGCCCCCCGCCGACCACCGTCGCGCCGCTCATCGGGGGCCTCCTCAGCTCGCCGGCTCGCCGCCGGAACCGTCGGTGCGGCACCCGCCACGTCGGTCCCCGGCCACGCTACCGGCCCGGCCGCCCGCCGGCCCGCCGGGCCCGCCGTGCGGTCAGCCGGCCGCCCGGCGGGCCGTCCCGGTGAAGGGCGCGGCCACGGCGGCCTCCTGACATGCCCTCGGCGCGACCGCGAGGACGGCCCCCACCACCTCGCGGTCGTGCCGTCCTCGTTATTGACGACCCCTCGGGCGCTCGACCAGACTGCTGGGGACGGTCACGATTGTCAGCGCCCGCCGCGGGTCTCCCGCGCGGGTCATCGGCTCCGGCCCGCTGGCAGGCAACCCTTCCACCGCGACGGGGTGCCCCGGGTGACGACCGGGTCCCGCCGATGCGGCGGGACAAGCGTGGTCCCGCCCCGGCGGGTCCCGAGGGATCGGACGGGTGGACGTGGGCGGAACGCGGAGGCAGCCGGGCGGCGCCCGCCGCCCGCTGCGCCCGGCGAGCCCCCTGACCAGACGTCTGCACATCGACCTGCTGCGCGTCTGCAGCGCGAGCGGACCGAGGGCCTGACCCGGCCGGCCGCCCCGGGACCACCCCGTCCCGGAGCCACCCGCCTGACGGCCACGTCCCCCCGGACCACCGGACCACACCCCAGCCCGTGAGCCGCGGCGCCGGTCCGGCCGGAGGCGGGGTCCCCGCGTCCCCTCCCGCCTCCGCGTCCCCCCCCATCAGATCACCGGGGCTCCCTCACCCATTGGAGAGTCATGCCCGAGCTTTTCGTTCCCGCCTCCGACCCGGCGTCCCGTACGCCGCAGCCCGACCCCTGTCACCCCGCCGAGCCGGTCCCGGACCACGCGCACCGGTTCCGCGGCCGCATCGGCGCCCGCCGCGGCGGCGGCTTCTACCCCGCCTCCCAGCGCTACCGGGTGTACCTCTGTCCCGGCTGCCCGGATTCCCTCCGGGTCGCGATCACCCTCGACCTGCTCGACCTGCGCGACACGGTCTCCGTCGTCCACCTCGCCACCCCCGAGGCCCACCGGGAGCTGCGCCTCGCGTACGAGACGGCGCTCCACCACTACGAGGGACCGCTCACCGTGCCGGCGCTCTGCGACCGGTGGAGCGGGCGCATCGTCAGCAACCACACCCCCGACATCCTCCGCGACCTGGCCGAGCACCTGGCCGACCGCACCCGGGACGACCTGCCCGACCTGCGCCCGGCGGACCTCGCCGAGGCCGTGGACGCGATCGCCGAACTCCTGGCCGAGGCCGTCCCGGAGGCGGCCGGGTGGCGCGAGGGGGCCCCCGAGCAGCTGTCCCAGGCACTGGACCTGGTCGACCGCCGGCTGGCCGCGGACCCGTACGTGCTGGGCGCCCGCCCGACCGCGGCCGACGTGGACCTGTGGGTGGCCCTGGTCGAGCTGGACACCGTCCACCGGCCCCGGATGGACCCCGCCGAGGCCGCCGCCGTGGCCGACCGGCACCGCCTCTGGGCCTACGTACGCCGGCTGCACCGCCTCCCGGCCTTCCACCGCAACCTCCCGGCCGAGTTCCTGACCTCCCCCCGGCGCCGCTTCGGCCGCTGCCTGGACCTCGACGAGATCCCCGACGGCCCGGCGGCCCCCGTGGACCGCGCGAGCCACGCGGCGTGACGACGACCGGGCGGCCGGCCCCGGGTGACCGGAGCCGGCCGTTCGGCCGGGGTGATCAGCGCCGGGTGACGGCGGTGGTCGGGCCGGGTCGGCCGGCCTCCCGTCCGGGGAGGCCGGCCAGCCGGGTGGCGAGGCCCTCGCGCAGCGCGGTCAGCCGGGCGATCTCGGCGTCGAGGGCGGCCAGCCGCCGCAGCGCCACGCCGACCGCGGGCGTGGCGGGTTCCCCGCTGCCGCAGCGGACCGGGTCCACGTCGGCGCCGGCCAGGTGCAGCCGCTCGGCGCTCGCCCGGAGGTCCTCGACGGTGAGGCCGAGCGCCAACAGCTCGCGGATCACCCGGACCCGGGCCACCTCGGCCGGGCCGTACTCCCGCTGGCCGGAGGCCGTCCGCCGGGGCGGCGGAAGCAGCCCGCGCTGCTCGTAGAACCGCAGGGCGCGGGGTGTCGTCCCCGCTGCCGCCGCCGCGTCGCCGATGCGCATGCCGCCCGCCCTCCGCCCGTCGGGTGCCGGGTCACAGCGCGACGACGACCGTCCCGACGTGCTGACCGGCGAACACCTCCTCCAACGCGCGCGGGGCGCCGTCCATGCCCGCGATCCGGACCACGGGCAGGTCGATCAGGCCCTCGTCGAGCCAGCCGGCGAAGTGCTCCCGCCACTCGGGGAGGGTCTCCGGGTGGTCCAGCGGGCTGACCCCGCGCAGGGCGATCCGCTTGACGACGAGTTGGACCGAGTCCAGCCCGACCGGCGCCGCGGTCCCGCTCCCGTCCGGGGACAGCTGCCCGGACAGCGCGCCCACCAGGGCGAACCGGGCCCCGGGACGGGCCGCCCCGACCGCGGCCGCGAGCTGCTCGCCGCCGACGGTGTCCACCAGGACGTCGATCCCCTCCGGCGCCGCCTCGGCGAGCTGCCCGGCGATCGGGCCCGCGCCGCGCACCACGGCGGCGTCGTAGCCGAGTTCGTCGACCAGCCGGCGCGCCTTGGCCGCCGAACCGGCGCTGCCGACCACCCGGCCGGCGCCCAGCAGCCGGGCGATCCGGCCGGCCGCGGTGCCGACCGACCCCGCCGCGCCGGTGACGAACACCGTGTCACCGGGGCGCAGTCCGGCGCCCACCGTGAGCGCGACGTAGGCCGTCCACCCCTGCGTCAGATGGAGCGCGGGGTCGACGAGCGGCGCCCCGCCGAGCCGGGTCACCCCCTCGGCGGGCAGCACCGCGTACTCGCGCCAGCCGAGCCAGTGCGAGACGAGCTCGCCGACCCGGGGCCCCTGCCCGTCGCCGCCGTCGTCGGGCCCGGCGGCGGTCACCACCTCGCCGACCGCCGCGCCCAGCAGGGTGTCGCCGGGGCGCAGGGCGGGCAGCGGCGCCCCCGGTACGCCGCCCCCGATCAGGGTGCGCACCGCGGCCCCGACGTGGAAGTACCGGTTGCGGACCAGGATCTCCCCGGGCCCGGGGACGGGCAGCGGCACCTCGACGACGGCCAGGTGCCCCGCATCCGGCAGCCCCTCGGGCCGGGTGAGCAGGCGCACCTCCCGGGAGGTCGCGGGCAGGGCGGCGGACGGCGCGGCGGACGCGGGGACGGAGGCGGTGACGGACACGGCGGAGCTCCTGGGCGGGTCGGGATCGGTACGACGGAGGACCCGCGCACCGGTCGCGGAGGAGCGGCCGCGCGGGGTCGGGAGACGCTAAACCCTGCCCCGCGCGTCAGGGTCAAGCGCCGGCCGCGCCCCCGCCGCCGCTGGCCCCGGCCGTCAGGGCGGTCGTCAGGAGGTCCAGGTCGGCGGCCAGCGCGCGGCGGGCGGCCGCGCCCATCAGCCCGGGGCGCAGGGGCAGCGGCAGGGCCCACCAGTCCTGGGTGACGGTGTGGGGGCGGTGCCCGGCCGCGTCGGGGTGGACGGGTGCGGCGAGGCGGGCGGACTCCGCGCGGGCCGCGAGGTAGGCGGCGAAGCGGGCACCGGCGGGGACGGCGGTGGCGGCCTCGCGCTTCAGCCACAGGTTGAGCGGGGACGGCGAGCTGACGCCCCAGTGCTCCGGGTCGAAGCTGACCAGCACGGGGCCGACCGCGGCCACGGTGAGCTCGAAGGAGTAGTACGGCGCGACGGTGCGGTACGACCGCCACTCCGCCCTGGAGACCGTGGCCCCCGCGTCGCGCAGCAGCTCGCGGGCGGCGTCCACCGTCCGGACGGCCTTGGTGAAGGTCGCCCCGGCGCCGCCGGTGCGCAGTTCGGCGAGCGTCCACGGCTCCAGCTCGTGCTCGAACCTCTGCACCAGGCCCTCCAATTGGTCGGCGTCGCAGGCGAGTGGGTGGTGCCCGTCGGCCGGCCGCGGGGCCAGGACGGCGAGCAGGTCGGTCCAGGCGATCACGCCGAGCCGTTTGGCGTCGCGCAGCTCGCGTCGGCGCAGGCCGTTCTCGTCCTCGGCCCAGTCGGGCGCGTCGGGGTCGGCGAGGCCGGCCGCGACGGCGCGCTCGAACAGTTCGTGCTGGAGCTCGCGCAGGCGTCCGCGCGGGCAGACGACGATCAGCGCCCCGCCGCGGGTGAGCCGCTTGAGGTAGCCCTCCGGCTGGGTGCCGGGCTGCAGCGGGGCGCCGAACTTGCCCTCGACGATGATCCAGGTGCCGTCCGGGCCGCGTCCCTCGACGTCGGTGTAGCCGGGCTTGCCGTCGACGGTGGCGAAGACGTCCGGCTCGAAGTGGATGCCCGCGGTGACCTCGGGCGGCGGGCCGGCCGGCCCGAGGGACAGGGCCGCCATGGCGGCGCGCGCCTCGGGGTGGGTGTCCAGCAGGTAGCAGAGCGCGGTGGTGGCCAGTCGCTCGCGCCGGTCGGTCAACTGGTCGGCCAGATGGGCGAGCAGCCCGGAACTCCGCACGGATTCCCCCTCCTCGGATTGCCGGCGCCAGGCTACCGGCCCCCGGCGCCGGGAGGGGGAGGTGTGGTCAGATCACCCCGGCCGTGAGGACGGCGGCGATGCTCCGGGCCAGGTGGGGGACCTCGGAGGCGGCGACCCCGGCGATGTTGATCCGTCCGGCGGTGGTGCCGTAGACGGCGTGCCGGGTGCGCAGGTCCAGCATCTGGCCGGGGGTCAGCGGGAGCATCGAGAACATGCCGCGCTGCCCGGCGAGCAGGCGGGCCACCCCGGGGTGGCCGAGCGCCTCCAGCCGGGTGACCAGGTCGGTGCGGACGGCGGTGATCCGTCCGCGCATGGCGTCCAGCTCGGCGTGCCACTCGGCCCGCAGCCGCGTGTCGTCCAGGATGGCGGCGACCACGGCCGCGCCGTGCTCGGGGGGCATCGAGTAGACGGTGCGGGCGAGGTTCTGCAGGGCGGTCTCGGCGCGGCCGGCGGCCTCCCGGGTGGGGGCGACGACGATGGCGCAGCCCGTGCGGTCGGCGTAGAGGCCGAAGTTCTTGGAGCAGCTGACGGCGATCAGCAGCTCGGGGAGGACGGCGGCGAGCTCGCGGGTGCCGGCCAGGTCGGCGTCCAGGCCGTCGCCGAGACCGTGGTAGGCGAGGTCGACGAAGGGGACCCAGCCGTGCCGGGCGGCGTGCTCGGCGAGCAGCGGCCAGGCGGAGGCGGGCAGGTCGACGCCGGTGGGGTTGTGGCAGCAGCCCTGGAGCAGGACGACGTCGCCGGCCCCGGCCGCGTCGAGGTCCCGCAGCACCGCGGCCGTGTCCACCGTGCCGTCGGAGTCCAGGTGGCCGAGGTAGCCGTAGGTGCGGACGGTGAGGCCGGCCGCCTCCAGGATCGGGCGGTGGTTGACGTACGCGGGGTCGCTGATCCACACCGTGGCGCCGGGGCGGGTACGGCGGACCAGGTCGGCCAGCAGCCGCAGCGCGCCGGTGCCGGCCACGGTCTGGATCGCGGTGGCCCGGTCGGGCAGCGCGCCCTCGCCCAGGACCAGCGAGGTCATGGCCCGGTTGAAGGAGAGGTTGCCGGACAGACCGCGGTACTCCTTGGAGGCGCAGCGCTCGGCGAGCAGCCGCTCGGCCTCGCGGACGGCGGACATCACGGGGGTGATGCCGGTCTCGTCGCGGTAGACGCCGAGCACCAGGTTGAGCCGCTCGGGGCGCGGGTCGGCCTCGATCTCGGCGGCCACCGCCCAGAGCGGGTCGACGGGGGAGGGGGGCAGCAGCTCAAGCATCGGCGGTGACCTTGCGTTCGGGGCGCCGGTTCGCGAGGAGGACGCCGAGGGTGATGACGGGGACGCCGACGAGCACCGCCGGGCCGGGGGTCTCGCCGAGCAGCGGTACGGCGAGCAGGGCGGCGGCGACCGGGCTGAGGCTGCCGGCCACCGCGCAGCGCTCGGCGCCGAGCCGGCGGATCGCCACCGCGTACAGCAGCCCGGCGCAGAGGCCGACGCCCAGGCCCTGGACGACGACGAACAGCGCGAGGTCGCCGCCGGTGGCGTGGCGCAGGTTGGTGGGCAGCACGCCGGCCGTGACCAGCAGGGCGAGCAGGACGAAGGACGGCACGCAGAGCAGGCCGATCGAGCCGATCGGGTCGAGCGAGGTCTCGCGCAGGCCCACGGTGTACAGCGCCCAGAGGCCGCCGGCGATCAGCAGCAGGCCGGAGCCGGCCAGGGTGCGGCCGTCGACGGGCAGCAGGTGGGGGGAGACCAGGGTGACGGCGCCGAGGGTGATCAGCAGCAGTCCGGCCCGCTGGAGGCCGCGCGGCACGCCCCGGCCGGTGGCGGCCATCAGCGCGGAGACGAACAGCGGGACGGTGCCGGGGATGAGCGCGCCGACGAAGGCGGCGGAGGTGAGC
Organism: Kitasatospora sp. NPDC004240; assembly: GCF_053603215.1. Taxonomy (NCBI): domain Bacteria; kingdom Bacillati; phylum Actinomycetota; class Actinomycetes; order Kitasatosporales; family Streptomycetaceae; genus Kitasatospora; species Kitasatospora sp. NPDC004240. The sequence continues at coordinate 58,348 of NZ_JBSGFD010000024.1, forward strand.
CGTCCGCCGGCCATCGCGGCGAGGAAGAAGGGGACGCCGGCGCCGCAGAGGATCTTGAGGGCGGTGGCGGCCGGCACCGTGAGCAGCGCCCGCCGCCGGCGCCAGAGCGCGGGGGCGAGCAGCAGGGCGGGCAGGCCGAAGCGGATCAGCCCGGCGTCGGCGGGCAGCAGGGTGGAGCCGGCCAGGGCGCGGGCGCTGAGCGCGAAGCCGGCCCAGACGGCGATGGTGACCGTCAGCGCGATCACGCCGACCACCTCGCGCCTGCCGCCGGTGCCGGTGCCGGTGGAGGCGCCGGTGCCGGCGGAGGTGGCAGCGGTGACGGTGCCGGGGTCCGTGGGGGAGGCGGCCGGCCCACGGCCGATCACGGGGTCGCGGCGGGGCTCGGGCGCCGGCCGGTCCGTGACCGGGGGCGGCGCCGGGTGGCTGGTGGGGGACGCCAACGGTGCTCCCGGGGATGAGGAAGGGGTGGGGGACGGTGTGTCGCCCGCAAGGGTAGGGATTCCGGCGCGGCAGGCGATTGCCACTTCTGCTCCTGGAGAGGGGCCCGAGGGGCAGGATCTGCCAAAATCGTGCCCATGGACGCCATCGACCTTCAGATCATCCGGGAGCTCCAGCAGGACGGCCGGATGTCGAACCAGGACCTCGCCGACCGGGTGCGGCTCTCCCCGTCGCCCTGTCTGCGCCGGGTGCGCCGGCTGGAGGAGGCCGGGCTGATCCGCGGCTACACGGCGATCGTCGACCAGGCCGCCTTCGGGCTGCCGATCACCGTGTTCGTGCGGATCCGGCTGGAGCGGCACACCGCCGAATCGGTCCGGGTGTTCGAGGAGCACGTGGCCGGGATCGAGCACATCCAGGACTGCTACCTGATGACCGGCAGCAGCGATTACCTCCTACGGGTGGTCATCGAGAGCCTGGAGGCGTACGAGCTGCTGGTGCGCGACCGGGTGCACGCGATCCCGGGCATCGCGGCGATCGAGTCGAGCTTCGCGTACAGCCGGGTGAAGCAGTCCCGGATCTTCCCGCGGCCGGCGCCCGCGAAGCCCTCGCTCTGGCCGTCCGACGGGTGACGGCGGCGCCCGGGCACCGCCCGGCGGGGCGCGTACGGACGTCCGGTGGGCAGCGCGCGGACGTCTGGCGGGGCGCGTACGGACGTCCGGCGGGGTGCCCCGTCGGCCCGCCGACCGATCCGTCGGTCGGGTCAGGAGAGAGCCGGGTTCACGCCCCTTACGCCCGGATCCCGTTCGCTCAGGGGACGCTCAGATCCGGATAACGATCGGATCAACAGGTTGGACCCGATCTGATTGTTCTGCCCCATTCTGTCCCATTCTTCCGGTGACCTGTGCCACATTTCGACGGCCGGAACGCCCCGTTGCCTGTGATACACCTGCACGACCGCTGCCGGACACCACCCATCGTCCGGCAGTGCGCCGGGCCGGCGGATCGCCGGTGGCACTCCATCCAGATCCGGGGGGATCGTGATTCGCCCCGTGGCCGCAGGGACACGGGAGCCGCATGGAGAAGGGCGCACCACCATGACCTCTGTGCAGGTCGACAAGCACAGCACCACACCCGAAGAGGGTTACGAGCGCGGCCTCAACAGCCGCCAGGTCCAGATGATCGCCATCGGCGGCGCCATCGGTGTGGGCCTCTTCCTGGGCGCGGGCGCGAACATCGCCAAGGCCGGGCCCAGCCTGATCCTGATGTACGCCCTCGCCGGCGTGATCGTGTTCTTCATCATGCGGGCACTCGGCGAACTGCTGCTCTACCGCCCGGTCTCGGGCTCCTTCGCGGAGTACTCCCGCGAGTTCCTCGGCCCGTTCTTCGGTTTCGTGACCGGCTGGACGTACTGGCTGATGTGGGTGGTCACCGGCATGGCCGAGCTGACCGCCGCCGCGATCTACGTGAACTTCTGGTTCCCGCAGATCCCGCAATGGGTCACCGCACTGGTCTTCCTGGTCGTCCTGTACGTGGCCAACCTGATCTCGGTGAAGCTGTTCGGCGAGATCGAGTTCTGGTTCTCGATGGTCAAGGTCACCGCGCTGGTCGGCATGATCGTGATCGGCCTGGGCGTCGTCACCTTCGGCTTCAGCCAGGCCGGCGACACCGCCGCGGTCTCCAACCTCTGGGCCTTCGACGGCATCTTCCCCAAGGGCATCGGCTCCAGCCTGATGACGCTCCAGGGCGTCATGTTCGCCTACCTCGCGGTCGAGCTGGTCGGCGTCACCGCCGGTGAGTCGGAGAACCCCGAGAAGACCCTGCCCAAGGCGATCAACACCCTGCCGTTCCGCATCATCGTCTTCTACGTCGGCGCGCTCAGCGTGATCCTGATGGTGGTGAAGTGGACCGAGTTCCAGCCCGGTGTCAGCCCGTTCGTGGCGGCCTTCTCCAAGATCGGCATCCCCTTCGCGGCCGCGATCGTCAACTTCGTGGTGCTGACCGCCGCGCTGTCCTCCTGCAACTCCGGGATGTACTCCACCGGCCGCATGCTGCGTGACCTCGCGTCCAACGGCGAGGCCCCCGGCGTGCTGGGCCGCCTCAGCGCCAGCCGTACGCCGGCCCTCGGCATCACCCTGTCGGCCGTCCTGATGGGCATCGGCGTGGTGCTCAACTACGTCGTGCCGGAGAAGGCCTTCGGCTACGTGATGTCGGTCGCCACCGCCGCCGGCATCTGGACCTGGCTGATGATCCTGGTCAGCCACATCCGCTACCGCCACGCGGTGGTCGCCGGCCGGCTCCCGGCCTCGTCCTTCCCCGCCCCCGGCGGCACGGTGTGCAGCTGGATCGCGGTGGTGTTCCTGCTGATGGTCACGGCGTTCATCGCCATCGACCCGGACGGCCGGATCTCCCTGTACGTGGGTGCCGGCTGGGCCGTCTGCCTGGCGGTCGGCTGGGCCCTGCTCAAGCGTCGGGGTGCCGGCACCCCGGTCGCCGCGGAGGCACCGGAGCAGCAGCTCCAGGCCGCCGGACGACCCGGCAACTGACGCCGCACCCGGGCTCGAGCCGCCCGGAAACCCGGTGAACCGTCCGCCCACCACACGGCGGTGACCCGGTCGACGAAGGACCCCGCCACACCTGGCCGGGGTCCTTCGTCGTTCCCGCGTGCGGCGCGGCGGCCCGGGCCGCGTCCGGCCCGTCGTGCCCGGCCCGCGCGGGGCGTGTTCGCCGGGGCCGCGCCCGGCGTGTTCGGGGGCGTACGCGGCCGGCGGGCGCGGGTCGGGCGCGGGCGGGTGTTGCCGATGGCCGGGTGACTCGTTGATCCCGGCATGAGTTCCGAGTTCCGGCCCTTGGGCCATAACGATGAAACGATTCTTCACGGGGTCCGGGTGCGCCCGGGTCCCCCGGCACGGCAGGGCGCCCCGGTCCCCGCGGCCCGCGACGGCGCACCCGGCCGCCGGCCGCCGGTGCCCCAGCCGCCACCTCCCCAGCCACCTCAGTCACCTGCTCCTCAGCCACCGACTCCTCAGTCATCGCCCCTCCAGCCGCCGGCCCCCCAGCCGCCGGTCGGGGAGGGCCCGCCGCCCTTCGAGGAGGCCCCGCTCTTCGCCCGGCTGGTGCAGGTGTGGAGCCGGGCCGGGCGGACCGTCCCCGGCGAGGCCGATCCCGAATGGCAGCGGCTGGCCGAACCGCCCCGGTTCCGCCTCCCCGCCGACGGCCGGCCCGGCGCCCCCAACCGCCGTTCCGGGGGGTACGCGTGAACGACGCCGAGATCCCCCGGGTGCCCGGCCCGCGCACCGGAGCCGGGGGCTGCGCCCTCCCGCTCGACCTGTGGGCCACCGTCGCCCCCGGCCTGAGCGTGCTGGTCCGCGCCCGGCTGCGGTACGACCCCGCGGAGCCGTACGCGGTCTTCCTGGACTGCCACATCGACCGGGGATGGCCGATCACCTGGACGTTCGCCCGGGAGCTGCTCGCCGCCGGGGTGGACGGCTGGGCGGGCACGGGCAGCGTCTGCGTCCACCCCGCGGTGGAGGCCGGGTCCGCGGACCTGGTGATCGCCCTGAGCGGGGAGGGCACCACCGTCCACCTGCGCGGGCCCGCCGCCCGGGTGCGGGACTTCCTGGCGCGCACCGAGGACGTCGTCCCCTCCGGCCGCGAGCACGAGTACCTCGACCTGGACGAGCTGCTCGGCCGGCTGCTGGCGGACGGGCTGCCGGAGGCGGGTACGTGAACCCCGCGGCGGCCGGGTCCCGCACACCCGGCCCCGCCCGTCCCGTACACCCGGCACCCGGCCGCGCCGGTCCGGTCCCGTCCCGTCCCGCACAGCCGGACCCGGCGGCACCCGGCGCCGACCTGCCGGTCCGGGGCGGCGGGGGGACCATGGAGAGGCCGGCGCCGGACGGCCGCCGGCCGCCTTCCACGTGGTCGAGGGAGGGAGGCAAGGGATGGGCGTGGCCGAGGAACCCGTGGCCGCTCCGGATCCCCCTCCACCGGATCCGCACCCGCACCCGGAGGACCGGCTGCGGCCGACGACGATCGTGCCCGGCGGCATCCTGGACCTGCTCGGCGTGGCGGCCGTGCTGCTGGACGCCGACGGCCGGATCAGACTCTGGAGCCCGCAGGCGCGCGAGCTGTTCGGCTGGACCGCCGACGAGGCGCTCGGCCGGTACGCGGCGCAGCTGCTGGTCGCCGAGGAGGACGTCGGCATCGTCCTGGAGCTGTTCGCCACCGTCATGGCCAGCGGCGAGGCCTGGGCCGGGGTGTTCCCGGTCCGGCACAAGGACGGCACGACCAAGCTGGTCGAGTTCCGCAACATGCGGCTGCGCGACAAGGACGGCGCCCACTACGCCCTGGGGATCGCCGCCGACGAGATCGTGGTGCGCGGCGTCGAACGCGATCTGGCGCTGTCCGCCCGGCTGGTCGCGCAGTCCCCGATCGGCCTGGCCGTGCTCACCCCCGAGCTGCGGTACGTCCTGGTGAACCCGGCCCTGGAACGCATCAACGGCATCCCCGCCCGGCGCCACCTGGGCCGGACCGTCCCCGAGCTGCTGCCCTCCCTCGACACCGGCGCGATCGGATCGGCGATGCGCCAGGTGCTGGAGAGCGGGGAGCCGCTGCTCGACCAGCTCACCACCGGCCGCACCCCCGCCGACCCCGACCGCGACCACTCCTGGCTGGTCTCCTACTACCGCCTGGACGACCCGGGCGGCCGGGTGATCGGGATCGCCCTGTCGGTGGTGGACGTCACCGAGCAGCAGCTCGCGGACCGGCAGGCCGCCCAGGCCCGCCGCCGCCTCGCGGTGATCGCCCGCGCCTCGGCGCGCATCGGCACCACCCTCGACCTGGGCACCACCGCCCGCGAACTCGCCGACACCGTGGTGCCCGACCTGGCGGACATCGCGGCCGTCGACGTCCTCGACGCCGTCCTCTCGGCCCGCACCGCGCACCTCACCGGCACCGGCCCGGCCCACTTCCGGGCCCTCGCCGTCAAGGCCGCCTTCCCGACCGAGGCGACCGAGGCGGCCGACCCGGTCGGCGAGATCACCCGCTACGAGGCCGACCGGCTGGTCACCCGGTGCGCCTCGACCGGCCGCCCGGTGCACATCCCGCACGTGCGCTCCGACCACCTGGCCCGGATCGCCCGCGACGCGGGGGCGGCCGCCGCCCTGGCCCGGGCCGGCATCCACTCCTACCTCGCCGTCCCGCTGATCGCCCGGGGCGAGGTGCTCGGCGCGCTCGACCTCAAACGCGCCCGCAACCCGCTGCCCTTCGACGCCGACGACGTGCTGCTCGCCGAGGAGCTCGCCGCCCGCGCCGCCGTCTGCATCGACAACGCCCGCTGGTACCAGACCCAGCTGCAGGCCGCCACCGCCCTCCAGCGCCACCTGCTGCCCCGCACCCCGCCCGACCCGCCGGGGCTCACGGTGGCCTGCCGCTACCAGCCCGCCGCCGCGCACAGCCACGTCGGCGGCGACTGGTTCGACGTCATCCCGCTGCCCGGGGGCAGCACCGTCCTGGTCGTCGGCGACGTGATGGGGCACGGCATCAACGCCGCCGCCACCATGGGGCAGCTGCGCACCGCGGGCCGTACCCTCGCCCGGCTCGGCCTCGACCCGGCCGACGTCCTGCACCAGCTCGACGTGCTGACGGACGACCTGGAGGAGACCATCGCCACCTGCGTCTACGTCCGCCACGAACCGCTGGCCGGGCAGTGCCGGATCGCCCTGGCCGGGCACCTGCCGCCGGTCCTCGACCGGCCCGGCCACCGGCCCGCCCTGCTCCACCTGCCGTCCGGCGCGCCGCTGGGCACCGGCGGGGTGGTCCCGCTCACCACCACCCGGGTCGACCTGGCGCCCGGGGACCGGCTGCTGCTCTACACCGACGGCCTGGTGGAGCGGCGCGACCAGTCGCTCGACGCCCGACTGGAGGCGCTGCTCGACGCGCTCGCCGGCCCCCGGCGCGGCCTCGACGAGACCTGCGACCAGTTGCTCGCCGACCTCCCCACGGCCGGCGGGCACGACGACATCGCCCTGCTGATCGCCGAGGCCACCGGCCCACCGTGACGTCGGCCGGCCGCCGTTGCGGCGGGCGCCGGGCCCGTCCCGCCCGTGGGGCGGCCGCCATCGGCGTCCCCGCGCGGTGGCCGGCCCGAGAAGGGAGCTCCCCGTGCACCCCGTCCTCCGCGGCGCCGGCGCCCTCGGCCTGACCGCCCTGCTGCTCGCCCCGCTGGCCTCCTGCCGCGCCGGCTCCTCCTCCACGGCCGCCCCGTCCTCGGCGGCGGCCGCGAGCACCACCGGCCCGGCCCCCTCCGCGCCCGCCGCCGGCCCGGCGCTGCCCGCCGCGCTGACCGGCCAGCACCTCGCGTGGCACGCCTGCCCGCCGCCCTCGGTCGCCCAGGGCGGCGGCGACGCGCCCGACGGGCGCTGGGAGTGCGCCACCCTCAAGGCGCCGCTCGACCACGCCCGGCCGGACGGGGAGACGATCGACCTCGCGCTGATCCGGGCCGCCGCCACCGACCCCGCGCGGCGGATCGGCTCGCTGGTCTTCAACTTCGGCGGCCCCGGCGGCTCCGGGGTGCAGGCCCTGCCCGCCTTCGCCGACGAGTACACGGCCCTCAACACCCGCTACGACCTGGTGGCTCTCGACCCCCGTGGGGTCGGCGACAGTGCGGGCGTGACCTGCTTCGACGACCGCGCGCTGGACGCCTCCGCCGCCGTGGACGGCACCCCCGACACCGACGCCGAGGCCGCCGCGCTGGCCGCCGAGGGCGCCGCGTACGTGGCGGCCTGCGAACGGAACTCGGGGCGGGTGCTGCCGTACGTGGACACCGTGAGCGCGGCCCGCGACCTGGACCTGCTGCGCCAGGTCCTCGGGGACCAGCGGCTGCACTACTTCGGCATCAGCTACGGCACCGAACTCGGCGGCGTCTACGCCCACCTGTTCCCGCACAACGTGGGGCACCTGGTGATGGACGCCGTGGTCGACCCGACCCAGGACCCGTTGCAGGGCTCGCTCGGCCAGGCCGCGGGCTTCCAGCTGGCGCTGGAGAACTTCATGGCCGCCTGCGCCGCGCAGAGCTCCGCCTGCCCGACCGGCGGTGGCGGCGCCGAGGGTACCGAACGGCTCGCCCGGTTCGTCCAGGGCCTGGACGCGAACCTCCTGCCCACCCGCGACGGCCGCCCGCTCACCCAGGACCTCGCCGTCATCGGCATGCTGGCCGCGCTGTACGACGAGGACACCTGGAACGCGCTGACCCTCGGCCTGCTGGAGGCGATGCGGGCCGGCACCGGGAACACCCTGCTGGAGCTCGCCGACGGCTACACCGGGCGCGACGAGCAGGGCCGGTACAGCAACCTGGGCCCCGCCAACCGGGCGATCAGCTGTGTCGACGAGCGGCAGCGCTACACCGACGCCGACGTACGGGCGCAGCTGCCGGCCTTCCGCGCCGCCTCCCCGGTCTTCGGCGAGTTCATCGCCTGGGGTCTGCCCGGTTGCACCGGCTGGCCGGTGGAGGGCCGGTCCGACCATCCCGAGGTGTCCGCCCCCGGCTCCGCCCCGATCCTGCTCGTCGGCACCACCGGCGACCCCGCCACCCCTTACGAGGGCACCGCGGCGATGGCGCGGGAGCTCGGGCCGGGCGTCGGGGTGACCGTCACCGTGCAGGGCGAGGGCCACGGCGGCTACGGCGGCGGCGACGCCTGCCTGAAGCGGGCGGTGGACGGCTACCTGCTGGAGGACCGGCTCCCGGCGGACGGCACCGTCTGCCCGTAGGGACGGGCGGGTGCGGCGACCCTGTGAAGGTGGTGCGGAGCCGGAGTGGGGCGGGGTCCGCCGTCCGGGGGGTGTCGGATCCGTCGTCCGGCAGGGGGCGGTGGGGTGCGGGCCCCTCCGGAAGGCGGACTTCCGGCGGGAGCGGCCCGGCCTGTCGTAACGTCAACCGGCTTGTGAGTAAGGGGATTTGATGGGTCCGGTGGGATCCGCGAGAGGTTTGCATGTCTTCGACAAGTTGATTTCTCGTCAGTAACATCGCGGTTGCGGCCCGATCGGGCCGCCTCCCGCATCCACCGGTCCCGGGCGGTCGTGCCGTCATCCGCCGCCCCCCGAAAGGGTCCCCTTGAAGAGCTCCACCGGTACGGCCGTCCGGCCTGCCCTCATAGCCCTGCTGCTGCTCGGCGCCACGGCCTGCGGGCCGTCGGCCGCCTCCGCCCCGCAGGCCGCGTCCGCCCCCGGCGGCCCGGCCGCCACCGCGAC
>NZ_JBSGFD010000025.1:0-63403 GCF_053603215.1 Kitasatospora sp. NPDC004240
GGCGCGGGGGGCCCGGCCCCCGGGGCGGCCGCGCACCACAACAGATGTGTTTTCCGCCGGGGGCCGGCCCCCCCCCGGCCCCGGTAGCGCCGCGCGGGCCGCCCCCCCCCGGGGGGGCCCCAGCGCCTCGCTCATGAGGTGACGCGGTCCTGGAGGGCCGTCTGCCAGGCGGGCGCGGGGGCGTCCTCCTGGACCGCCCGGCGGCCGCCGCGGGCGAAGAAGTCGGCGAGCGGGAGGATCGCGGCGCCGACCGTGACCGCCTCGGGCCCGAGCCTGCCGAGGTCGATGCTGGTGCGGCTGGCCGGGTAGCGCAGCGCGTAGGAGGTGGCGTACTCCTTGACGGCGTCGAGGAAGCGCGCGCCGAGCTGGAGGCCGGCCCAGCCGCCGACCAGGATGCGCTCCGGCTGGAAGAGGTTGATCAGGTCGGCGAAGCCGGCGCCCAGGTACTCGGCGGTCTCCTCCAGGACGGCGCGGGCGGTGCTGTCCGGCGCGGTGTCCTCGGCGGCCGGGTAGGCGGCGGCGAGCATCGCGGTGAGCGCGGTCTCCTCGTCGGCGCCCTCGGGCGGGGTGCCGCCGGCCTCCTGCCAGCGTTCCAGCAGCGCCTCGGCGCCGGCGTACGCCTCCAGGCAGCCGAGGGTGCCGCAGCGGCAGCGGCGTCCGCGCACCCGGACGGTCAGGTGGCCCCATTCGATGGCGCGGCCCGGGCCCATGTCCTCGTTGATGACGCTGGCGCCGACGCCGGAGCCGAAGAGCACGAAGACCGCGTTGCGGGCGCCGCGCCCGGCGCCGAACCACATCTCCGCCTGCCCGAGGGTCATGGCGCCGTTGTCGATGTAGTACGGCACGCTGTCGGGCAGGATGCCCGTCCCCCGCAGCATCTTCTCCAGCGGGACGCCGTCCCAGCCGATGGTCTGGCCGTGCACCACGGCGCCGTCCGCGTCGGTGCGGGCGACGATGCCGGGCACGCCGACGCCGACGCCGAGCAGCCGCTCGGCGGGCACGTCGGCGGCGCGCAGCACCTCGGCGATGCCGTCGCGGACGTGGCCGACGACGACGCCGACCTCGTAGCGCTCGTGGGCACGGGCCCCGCCGACCTGGAGCGGCTTCTCCACGCGGGCGAGCTCGGTGAGCGCGAGGTCGAAGAGCTCGATCCGGATCCGGGTCTCGCCCACGTCCACGCCGATCATGCATCCGGCCCCGGGGGTGACCCGCAGCAGGATCCTGGGCCGGCCGCCGGCGGAGTCGACGCTGCCGGCCTCCTCCACCAGGCCCTCGGCCACCAGCTCGGCCACCACGTTGCTGACCGAGCCCGAGCTCAGCCCGGTCGCCGGGCCGAGCGTCAGGCGGCTGAGCGGCCCGTCGAAATACAACCGTTGCAGAACCGCGGTGCGGTTCTCGCGCCGCAGGTCACGCACCGTGCGGCCACTTCTCGCTTGCACTCTGCCCCCTGTTCCTGAAGTCCCTGAACGCAACATACCCCCACCGGGGGCCTTGACGCGAACTTCCCTTGCGGTTTAACTCACATCCTAAATTAAGCCGGAAGGGCAAGCCGGGGGCCGCAGCCGCTCGCAACCCCCGCCCTCCGGCCTCCCCACCAATCCCCGAAAGGGTCCTGAGGAGCCATGCGCACATTCAGAGCCGCCGCCGTGTCCGGTGCCGCCAGCCTCGCCCTCGTCCTCACCGCCACCGCCTGCAGCAGCGGCGGCGGCCCGGGCAGCTCCCAGCCCAAGACCCTCACCTACTGGGCCACCAACCAGGGCGCCAGCCTGGAGGTCGACAAGCAGGTGCTGCAGCCGGAGCTCGACAAGTTCGAGAAGGAGACCGGCATCAAGGTCAAGCTGGAGGTGGTGCCCTGGAGCGACCTGCTCAACCGGATCCTCACCGCCACCACCTCCGGACAGGGCCCCGACGTCCTCAACATCGGCAACACCTGGAGCGCCTCGCTCCAGGCCACCGGCGCCCTGCTGCCCTGGGACGCCAAGAACTTCGACAGGATCGGCGGCCGCGACCGCTTCGTCGAGTCCGCGCTCGGCTCCACCGGCGTCCAGGGCAAGGACCCGGCCGCCGTCCCGCTGTACTCGATGGCCTACGCCCTCTACTACAACAAGAAGATGTTCAAGGACGCCGGCATAGAGAAGCCGCCGGCCACCTGGGACGAGCTGGTCGCCACCGGCAAGAAGCTCACCGGCGACGGCAAGGCCGCCATCGGCGTCGAGGGCTCCAACCTCTCCAACAACATCCACCAGGTCTTCGTCCTCGGCAAGCAGCACGGCGCCGACTTCTTCACCTCCGACGGGAAGCCGAACTTCACCTCCGAGGGCGCGGTCGCGGCCGTCAAGCAGTACGTCGACCTGATGGCCGAGCACAAGATCGTCGCGCCCGGCAACGCCGAGTACGCGCAGAACCAGTCGCTCAGCGACTTCGCCAAGAACCGCACCGCCATGGTCCTGTGGCAGACCGCCTCCGCCACCTTCAAGTCCCAGGGCATGGCCGACGAGGACTGGGGCGTCGCCCCGGCCCCCGTGCCCTCCGGCACCCCCGGCCAGGGCAACGCGACCAACTCGATGGTCGCCGGCATCAACATCGCCGTCTTCAAGAACACCAAGAACCTCGACGGCGCCGCCAAGTTCGTCAAGTTCATGACCGGCGACGCGGAGCAGAAGATCCTCAACCAGACCTACGGCTCCATCCCGCCGGTCAAGGCCGCCCAGCAGGACCCGGTGTTCAACACCCCCTCGCTGACCGTGCTGCGCCAGACCCTCGCCACCAGCGCCGCCGCCCTGCCGCAGGTGCCCGAGGAGTCCCAGTTCGAGACCGTCGTCGGCACCGCGGTCAAGGACCTCTTCGCCGAGGCCGCCGCCGGACGCCCGGTCACCACCGAGACCGTTCGGGCCAAGCTCGAAAAGGCCCAGCAGCAGATGCCCAAGAAGTAGGTCCGGACCACCAGATGACCACCACCGTCACCCCTGCCCCCGGCGGGCGGACGGCACGGCCCGGCCGTACCGGAGGGGCGCCTGCACCGCGCCCCTCCGGGCGGCTGCGCCGCACCGCGCTGCCGTACCTGCTCCTGCTGCCCGCCCTCGTCCTCGAACTCCTCGTCCACCTCGTGCCGATGGCCATGGGCATCGTCATGAGCTTCAAGGAGCTCACCCAGTTCTACATCGCCGACTGGGACACCGCTCCCTGGGCGGGCCTGGACAACTTCGAGCTGGCCGTCGACTTCAACGCCCCCGTGGGCGAGGCCCTGCTCCGGTCGTTCCTCACCACCTGCCTGTTCACCGTCTGCTCGGTCGGCCTGTGCTGGCTGATCGGCACCGCCGCGGCGATCTACCTCCAGGAGAACTTCCGCGGCCGCGGCCTGCTGCGCACGCTCTTCCTCGTCCCGTACGCGCTGCCCGTCTACGCCGCCGTCATCACCTGGGCGTTCATGTTCCAGCGCGACAACGGCCTGGTGAACCACGTGCTGCACGACCAGCTCGGCATCGGCGACAGCCCCGCCTTCTGGCTGATCGGCGACAACAGCTTCTGGGCACTGCTCACCGTCTCGGTCTGGAAGGGCTGGCCGTTCGCCTTCCTCACCCTGATGGCCGGGCTGCAGAACATCCCGCGCGACATGTACGAGGCGGCCGCCCTGGACGGCGCCGGCGTCTGGAAGCAGATCCGGCACATCACGATGCCCTCGCTGCGCCCGGTCAACCAGGTCCTGGTCCTGGTCCTCTTCCTGTGGACCTTCAACGACTTCAACACGCCGTTCGTGCTCTTCGGCAAGGCGGCCCCCGAGGCCGCGGACCTGATCTCGCTGCACATCTACCAGTCCTCGTTCCAGACCTGGAACTTCGGCACCGGCTCGGCGATGTCCGTGCTGCTGCTGCTCTTCCTGCTCCTGGTCACGGGCGTCTACCTGCTGCTCACCAACCGGGGAAGGAAGGCCGCCCGTGGCTGACACCTCGACCACCGGGGCCGACGGCGCCCGCTCGCCGATGGCCCCGCCGCGGTCCTTCCTGTGGAGCCGGCGGATCTTCCTGACCGTGCTGTCCGTCTTCGTGCTGCTGCCGGTCTACGTGATGATCTCCAGCTCGCTCAAGCCGCTGGAGGACGTGACCGGCGAGTTCCACTGGCTGCCGTCCACGCTCACCGTCCGGCCGTACCTGGACATCTGGGACACCGTCCCGCTCGCCGACTACTTCGTCAACTCGCTGGTGGTCTCGGGCCTGGCGACCGTCTGCTCGGTGGTCATCGCGGTGTTCGCCGCGTACGCCGTCAGCCGGTACGGGTTCCGCGGCCGGCAGCTGTTCACCGTCACCGTGCTGTCGACGCAGATGTTCCCCGGCATCCTCTTCCTGCTGCCGCTGTTCCTCATCTACGTCAACATCGGCAACGCCACCGGCATCGCGCTGTTCGGCTCGCGCGGCGGGCTGATCCTCACCTATCTGACGTTCTCGCTGCCGTTCTCGATCTGGATGCTCATCGGGTACTTCGACTCGATCCCGCGCGACCTCGACGAGGCCGCCAAGGTCGACGGCTGCGGGCCGCTCGGCGCGCTGTTCCGGGTGATCGTCCCGGCCGCCGTGCCCGGGATCGTCGCGGTCGCCGTCTACGCCTTCATGACCGCCTGGGGCGAGGTGCTGTTCGCCTCGGTCATGACCAACGAGACCACCCGCACCCTCGCGGTCGGACTCCAGGGCTACTCCACCCAGAACGACGTCTACTGGAACCAGGTGATGGCCGCCTCCCTCGTGGTGAGCGTGCCCGTCGTCGCCGGATTCCTGCTGCTCCAGCGCTACCTGGTCACCGGCCTGACCGCCGGCGCCGTCAAGTGACCGCGCCACCCACCGTCACCCGACCGCGCGCCGCGCACGGCCGCACGGCCGCGCCGCGCGCCGTCGGGTGACCCCGCCCACCCCACCACCGAACGCTTCCGCGACCGACTCCGAGAGGTCCCCCGTGTCCGAATCCGCCGACACCCGCGCACTCGACCTGGCCGCCTTCCCGGCCGACTTCACCTGGGGCACCGCGACCTCCGCCTACCAGATCGAGGGGGCCGTGGCCGAGGACGGCCGCGCCCCGTCCATCTGGGACACCTTTTCCCGCACCCCCGGCGCCGTGGACAACGCCGACCACGGCGACACCGCCTGCGACCACTACCACCGCTGGCCCGAGGACGTGGAGCTGATGCGCCGCCTCGGCACCGACGGCTACCGGATGTCCATCGCCTGGCCCCGGGTCTTCCCCGGCGGCGACGGCCCGCTCAACCCGGCCGGCCTCGACTTCTACGACCGCCTGGTCGACGGCCTGCTCGCCGCCGGCATCGCCCCCTCCATCACCCTCTACCACTGGGACCTGCCGCAGGCCCTCCAGGACCGCGGCGGCTGGACCGAGCGCGACACCGCCGAGCACCTCGCCGCGTACGCGAGCGTGGTCGCCGACCGCCTCGGCGACCGCGTCACCAGCTGGGCCACCCTCAACGAGCCGCTCTGCTCCGGCTGGATCGGCCACCTGGAGGGCCGGATGGCCCCCGGCCTGAGCGACCTCACCGCCGCGGTCCGCGCCTCCTACCACCTGCTGCTCGCCCACGGCCTCACCACCCAGGCCGTCCGGGCCGCCGCCCCCGGCGCCCGGATCGGCCTGGTCACCAACCACTCCACCGTCGCCCCCGCCAGCACCCGGCCCGAGGACGTCGCCGCCGCCGCCCGCATGGACGGCCACAGCAACCGCTGGTGGCTCGACCCGGTGTACGGGCGCGGCTTCCCCGCCGACATGCGGGAGCTGTACGGCGTCGAGCTGCCGGAGCGCCCCGGCGACCTCGACGTGATGGCCACCCCCACCGACTGGCACGGCCTCAACTACTACTTCCCGATGGTCGTCGAGGACGACCCGGACGGCCCGGTGCCGTACGCCCGGGAGGTCGCCGTGCCCGGTGTGCCGCGCTCCGGGATGGACTGGCCGGTCGACGCCGACGGGCTGGAGGGCATGCTGATGCGCCTGACCGACGACTACGGCGTCCGCCGCATCTACGTCACCGAGAACGGCTCCGCGTACCCCGACACGGTCCGCGCCGACGGCAGCGTCCACGACCCGGAGCGCACCCGCTACCTGGAGGAGCACCTGGCCGCCTGCGCCCGGGCGGTCCGCAAGGGCGCCCCGCTCGCCGGGTACTACGCCTGGTCGCTGCTGGACAACTTCGAGTGGGCGTACGGCTACGACAAGCGCTTCGGCCTCGTCCACGTGGACTACGCGACCCAGCGGCGCACCCTCAAGGGCAGCGGCCACCGGTACGCGGAGATCATCCGGGCGCACCGCGGCGCCGCCGGCTGAGCCCGGCCGGCGGGCCCGGCTGCCGAACCCCGCCCGCTGAGCCCGCCCGCTGAACCACCCTCCCGGTGCCCGACCGACCTCGCCGGGGGTCGGTCGGGCACGCCCTCCGTGCGGCGGCCTCTCCTACGGGCCGTCAGGCGTACGGGGGCCGAGCCGCCACGGAACGGTCAGGTGGAGCCACGGAACGGTCAGGTGGAGCCGCGGACCACCAGCTCCGGCTGGAAGAGCACCGGGGCGTCCTCCCGCCCGTCCTCCAGCCGGTCGGTCAGCAGCCGCGCCATGGCCGCCGCCATCCGCTCCACCGGCTGGCGGACCGTGGTCAGCGGCGGCCGGCAGGCCGGCGCGGCGCTGGAGTCGTCGAACCCCACCACCGCCACCTCCGCCGGCACCGCCCGCCCGTGCTCGCGCAGGTACTGGCAGGCGCCCTGCGCCATCAGGTCGTTGGCCGCGAACACGCCGTCCACCTCCGGATGCCCGCGCAGCAGCCGCTCCATCGCCCGGGCCCCGCTCTCCACCGTGAAGAGGCCCTCCTCCACCGGCACCCCGGTCACGCCCGCGGCCGCCGCCGCGTCCAGGAACCCGGCCAGCCGCTGCGCCGCGGCGGGGGCCGAGGCCGGCGCGCCGATCACCGCGAGCCGTCGCCGGCCGCGGGCCAGCAGGTGACCGGCGGCCAGCGCGGCGCCGGCCACCTGGTCGAGATCCACCCAGCCCGTCGGCGCCCCGCCGGCGGGCCGTCCGAACGTCACCACCGGGATCCGCGCCGCCACCAGCAGCCCCGGCAGCGGGTCCTCGGCCTGGAGCGACACCACCAGGGCACCGTCCGCGCCGCCCTGGCGCAGGTACTCCACCACCTGGGTGCGGGCCGGCCCGGACTCCGCGAACAGCAGCACCGGCTGCACCTGCCGGGCGCGCAGGTACTCCAGCACGCCCTCGACCACCCGGCCGAAGAACGGGTCGGTGAACACCCGCGCGGCGAAGCTGTCGCCCGCCCCCGAGATGACCAGCGCCACCGCGCCCGTGCGCCGGGTCACCAGGGAGCGGGCCGCCCGGTTGGGCGCGTAGCCGGTACGTTCGATGGCGCCGCGCACGGCCTCCTGGATCTCCGGATCCACGTTGCGGATGCCGTTCACCACCCGTGACACGGTCGCGCGCGACACCCCCGCCTCGCGTGCGACGTCCTCCAGTGTCGGTCCCCTTGTGGCCATTCCTGCACCCTATGACTTGTCTGCGGGTGCCGGTGGGAGCGCTCCCCTCCACGAGCTGCTCACACACTTAAGGAAAGTCGAAAGAAAAGGTCCGCCCGACGCCTTGACCGTCACGCCGGCCGCCGGGCAAGGTTTCGGGAGAGCGCTCTCCCTCGTTTCCTCCCTGTAACGCAAGGAGCCCCCACATGTCCGCAGTCGGGATACCGCCTGCCTTCCGCCGCCCGGCCCCCACGCCGGCCGCGGCCACCGGTACCGCCCGCGTCACCCGGCGCACCACCGCCGGCGCCCTGGTCACCACCCTGGTCGGCACGCTGCTCGCCCTCGCCCCCACCACCGAGGCCCACGCCGCGCCCGTCCTGCTCTCCCAGGGCAAGCCCGTCACCGCCTCCAGCGCCGAATGGGCCGGCACCGCCGCCACCGGCGCGGTCGACGGCGACCTCGGCACCCGCTGGTCCAGCGCCTTCTCCGACAACCAGTGGCTCCAGGTCGACCTGGGCACCCCCGCCGCCCTCAGCCGGGTCGACCTGCGCTGGGAGGCCGCGTACGCCAAGGCGTACCGGATCGAGATCTCACTCAACGGCACGGACTGGACCACCGCGTACTCCACCGCGAACAGCCCGGGCGGCAACGAGTCGGTCGCCGTCAACGGCACCGCCCGCTACGTCCGCCTCCAGGGCGTCACCCGGGCCACCGGGTACGGCATCTCGCTCTGGGAGTTCCAGGTCTTCGGCTCCACCGACGGCAACGTGCCGCAGCTGCCGGGCGGCGGCGACCTCGGCCCGAACGTGCACATCGTCGACCCGTCCACCCCCGACCTCCAGGGCAAGCTGGACGCGGTGTTCCGGGAGCAGGAGTCGGCGCAGTTCGGCACCGGCCGCCACGCCTTCCTGTTCAAGCCGGGCACCTACCAGGGCCTCAACGCCCAGATCGGCTTCTACACCCAGATCGCCGGCCTCGGCCTGAAGCCCGACGACACCCTGATCAACGGCGACGTGACCGTGGACGCCGGCTGGTTCAACGGCAACGCCACCCAGAACTTCTGGCGCTCCGCCGAGAACCTGGCGCTCAACCCCGTCAACGGCACCGACCGCTGGGCGGTCTCCCAGGCCTCGTCCTTCCGCCGGATGCACGTCAAGGGCGGGCTCAACCTCGCCCCCAGCGGCTACGGCTGGGCCAGCGGCGGCTACATCGCCGACAGCAGGATCGACGGCCAGGTGGGCAACTACTCGCAGCAGCAGTGGTACACCCGGGACAGCTCGATCGGCGGCTTCTCCAACAGCGTCTGGAACCAGGTCTTCTCCGGCACCGAGGGCGCCCCGGCGACCGGGTTCCCCGAGCCCCGCTACACCACGCTGGACACCACCCCCGTCTCGCGCGAGAAGCCCTTCCTGTACCAGGACGGCGGCGAGCTCAAGGTGTTCGCCCCCGCCAAGCGGGTCAACGCCCGCGGCACCAGCTGGGAGGGCACCCCGCAGGGCGAGTCGATCCCGCTGAACCGCTTCTACGTGGTCCGCCCCGGCACCGGCGCCGCCACCATCAACGCGGCCGTCGCCCAGGGCCTGCACCTGCTGTTCACGCCCGGCGTGTACCACGTCGACCGGACGATCGAGATCAACCGCCCCGGCACCATCGTGCTCGGCCTGGGCCTGGCCACCGTCGTCCCCGACAACGGCGTGACCGCGATGCGGGTCGGCGACGTGGACGGCGTCCGGCTGGCCGGCTTCCTGATCGACGCCGGCCAGGTCAACTCGCCCACCCTGCTGGAGGTCGGCCCGGCGAACGCCTCCGCCGACCACTCGGCGAACCCGACCACCGTGCAGGACGTCTACATCCGCGTCGGCGGGGCCGGCCCCGGCAAGGCCACCACCAGCATGGTGATCAACAACGACGACACCATCGTCGACCACACCTGGGTCTGGCGCGCCGACCACGGCGAGGGCGTCGGCTGGGAGACCAACCGCGCCGACTACGGCGTCCGTGTCAACGGCGACGACGTCCTGGCCACCGGCCTGTTCGTGGAGCACTTCAACAAGTACGACGTGGAGTGGTACGGCGAGCGCGGGCGCACGATCTTCTTCCAGAACGAGAAGGCCTACGACGCCCCCAACCAGGCCGCCATCCAGAACGGCGCCACCCGCGGCTACGCCGCCTACCGGGTGGACGACTCGGTCAACACCCACGAGGGCTGGGGCCTGGGCAGCTACTGCTACTACAACGTGGACCCGAACATCCGCCAGGAGCACGGCTTCAAGGCCCCGGTGAAGCCGGGCGTGAAGTTCCACAGCCTGCTCACCGTGTCGCTGGGCGGCAACGGCCAGTTCGACCACGTGATCAACTCCACCGGCGCCCCCACCGAGGGCACCGCCACGATCCCGTCGACCGTCGTCTCCTTCCCGTGACGGCGATCTGAGCGGACCGACCCCGGCCCCCGTCCCCCACGGCGGGGGCCGGCCCCCGAAACCCCCTTCCGGGCAGCACCCCCCTGGGGCCCGTCCCCCGGATCCCCGGATCCCCGGATCCCCGGATTCCCGGATTCCTGGGTTCCTGGGTTCCTGGGTTCCTGGAGGATCCGACCGACGGGCCCCGACCCCCTGCGCTGCCCGGAAGGGCCCGGGGCCGCTCCCCCCAGCACCACCGCAGCACCTGGACAACCCCGACCGTTCGATCAGGAGCCGCCATGCCCCCCACTCCCGCCGTCCCCGGACGCGCCCGCGGGCGCGTCCGGACCGCCGCCTCCCTCATGACCCTCGGCGCACTGCTCGCCGGGTCGCTCACCCTCACCACGGCCGCCCCCGCCTCGGCCGCCCCCGCCGCCGAGACCCTGCTCTCCCAGGGCCGGCCCGCCACCGCCTCGACCACCGAGGGCACCGCCTTCCCCGCCTCCGCCGCCGTCGACGGCGACCTCACCGGCACCCGCTGGGCCAGCGAGTGGCGCGACCCCCAGTGGATCCAGGTCGACCTCGGCCGCACCGCCGACCTCAGCCGCGTGGTGCTGCGCTGGGAGGCCGCGTACGGGCGGGGCTACGAGATCCAGGTCTCCGACAACGGCGCCGACTGGCGCACCCTCAAGGCCGTCACCGACGGCGACGGCGGCACCGACGACCTCGCCGTCTCCGGCTCCGGCCGCTACGTGCGGATGTACGGCACCCAGCGCCCCGGCGGCTACGGCTACTCGCTGTGGGAGTTCCAGGTGTACGGCTCCGAGGGCGGCACCCCGCCGCCCGCCCGCGGCGCCGTCCGGGTCACCGGCGGCCAGGGCGACTGGCAGCTGACCGTCGGCGGCCGGCCGTACCAGGTCAAGGGCGTCACCTGGGGCCCGGCGATCGCCGACGCCCCGCGCTACCTGCCCGACGTGCACTCCATGGGCGTCAACACCGTCCGCACCTGGGGCACCGACGGCGCCACCCTGCCGCTGCTGGACGCGGCCGCCGCCAACGACATCAAGGTGATCAACGGATTCTGGCTCCAGCCGGGCGGCGGCCCGGGCTCCGGAGGCTGCGTCAACTACGTGACCGACGCCGCCTACAAGGCGAACGCGCTCACCGAGTTCTCCCGCTGGGTCGAGGCGTACAAGGCGCACCCCGCCACCCTGATGTGGAACGTCGGCAACGAGTCCGTGCTCGGCCTGCAGAACTGCTACGGCGGCGCCGAACTGGAGGCGCAGCGCGACGCCTACACCTCCTTCGTCAACGAGGTGGCGAAGCGGATCCACAGCCTCGACCCGGACCACCCGGTCACCTCCACCGACGCTTGGACCGGCGCCTGGCCGTACTACAAGCGCAACGCCCCCGACCTCGACCTGTACTCGATGAACTCCTACGGCGACGTGTGCGGGGTGCGCCGGGACTGGGAGCAGGGCGGGTACACCAAGCCGTACATCATCACCGAGACCGGTCCGACCGGTGAGTGGGAGATGCCCGAGGACGCCAACGGGATCCCCGACGAGCCGACCGACGTGCAGAAGGCCGAGGGCTACACCCGGGCCTGGGACTGCGTCACCGGGCACCGGGGCGTGGCGCTGGGCGCGACGGTGTTCCACTACGGCACCGAGCACGACTTCGGCGGTGTCTGGTTCAACCTGCTGCCGGACGGCCTGAAGCGGCTGTCGTACTACGCGGTGAAGCGGGCGTACACCGGCTCCACCGCCGGCGACAACACCCCGCCCGTGATCACCGGGATGAGCGTCACCCCGTCCGGGAACGCGCCGGCGGGCGGCGAGTTCACCGTGCACGCCGACGTCCGCGACCCCGACGGCGACCCGGTGACGTACAAGGTCTACCTCTCCGGCAACTACGCCGACGGCGACAAGCGGCTGGTCGAGGCGCGGTGGCGGCGGCTGGGCAACGGGGACTTCGCGGTCACCGCGCCCGAGAAGCTCGGGGTGTGGAAGGTCTACCTCCAGGCCGAGGACGGCCACGGCAACGCGGGCATCGAGGCGAAGTCGGTCCGGGTCACCGCGCCGCCGGTCGCCGGCACCGACCTCGCCCTGAACCGGCCCACCACCGCCTCCTCCTTCCAGGCCTCGTACGGCGACTGCCCGTGCACCCCCGCGCTGGCCACCGACGGCAACGCCGCCACCCGCTGGGCCAGCGACTGGAGCGACCCGCAGTGGCTCCAGGTCGACCTGGGCGCGGTGAAGTCCTTCCGCACGCTGCAGATCGTCTGGGACCCGGCCTACGCCCGCGCCTACGAGGTGCAGGTCTCCGACGACGGCTCCACCTGGCGCGGCATCCACTCCGTCACCGCCGGCGACGGGAACGTGGACACGATCGACGCGGCGGCCAGCGCCCGCTACGTACGGCTCCGGCTGACCGCCCGCGGCACCGGCTGGGGCTACTCGGTCCACGAGCTCGGCATCTACGGCTGAGCCTCCGCGCCACCGGATCCCCGCCGGCGGCGGGCGCCCCACGGCCCGCCGCCGGCACCCCGGCACCCCACCCGTCCGCACTCCCCGTGAGGAGAGCACCATGACGTTCCGAGGAAACACCCTGGCCGCCGCCTTACTCGCCGCCGCCCTCGGCGGTACGGCGCTGGGCGTCGGCACCTTCGCCGACGCCTCGGCGGCCCCCGCTCCCGTCCCCGCCCCCGCCCCTGCCGGGGCGGCCGTCCCGGCGGCGTCCGACCACGCCGGGCACGCCGGGCACGCCGCCGCGGTGGCGCAGCTGCCCACCGGGGACGACCCGGACGGTGACGGCTACATCCCCGCGGTGCCGCCGGTCACCGGGGTCACCCCGTCCTGGGAGAAGCCCGCGCCGGCGTACTTCCACGAGTTCCAGGCCAACTGCGCGGTCAGCCACACCGCGCCGGACGACCCGATCGTGTACCCGGGCCGCCCGGGCGCCTCGCACGACCACACCTTCATGGGCAACACCTCCACCGACGCCCGCTCCACGACGGGTTCGCTGAGCGGCGGGGCGAGCACCTGCACGGCGCCGGCCGACGCCTCGGCGTACTGGATGCCCTCGCTGTACGACGGCGACCGCAAGGTGCTGCCGGTCGGGCCGCAGGTGATCTACTACAAGTCGGGCGTCACCGACTACACCAGCGTGCGGCCCTTCCCCAAGGGCCTGCGCTTCGTGGTCGGCGACCCGGCGCAGTCGGAGCAGCAGTTCCGCGCGCACGACGGCTGGGTCGAGGGCTGGGAGTGCGGCGACAGCTTCAAGAACTCCGACTTCCCCGCCCACTGCCCGGCCGGCACCCAGCTCAACCTGCGGATGCAGGCGCCGAGTTGCTGGGACGGCAAGTACCTGGACACCCCCGACCACCGCGGCCACATGGCCTACCCGGTGGTCAAGCCCGGCACCAACGACGACGTCTGCCCGCCCTCGCACCCGGTGGCGCTGCCGATGATCGAGTTCAAGATGGCCTTCCCGGTGAGCGGCGACATGTCGCGGGTCCGGCTGGCCAGCGGGCGCGGGTTCTCGTTCCACTACGACTTCCTGAACGCGTGGGACGAGCGCACCCTCAAGGCCCTGGTGGACCACTGCGTCGTCGGCGGCCTCCAGTGCGACGCCCACGGCTACGACCAGAACCGTCCCGAGCGCGGTCGCGTGCTGGGCGCGGACGGCCGGCTGCCGTAGGCCCTCGCCGGTAGGGGCGCTCAGGGCCCGTAGGACCCGTGGGCGCGCCGAGGCGGCCCGGTCGTACGGGCTCCGTACGGGCTGGAAGGCGGCCCGGCCGTCCCCTCCCGACGGCCGGACCGCCGCACCCTACCGGCCGGTACCCCACTCCCGCCACCTCCACTCCCGTCACCTGCGTCACATCCGCCGCAGCCGCCCTCCCGAGGACCGCGAACCCGCCATGACACGCCCGCCCGCCCTCACGTACGACCCCCGCCACGACGCGCTGATCGACCGCCTGCCGCCGGACTTCCGGTTCGGCGCCGCCACCTCCGCGTTCCAGATCGAGGGCGCCACGGCCGAGGACGGGCGGACCCCGTCGATCTGGGACACCTTCTGCCGCGTCCCCGGCGCCGTCGACAACGGGGACACCGGCGACACCGCCTGCGACCACTACCGCCGGATGCCCGAGGACGTCGACCTCATCGCCGGACTCGGCCTGGACACCTACCGCTTCTCGGTGTCCTGGCCGAGGGTCCAGCCCGGCGGGCGCGGCCCGGCCAACCCCGTCGGCCTCGACTTCTACGACCGGCTGGTGGACCGGCTGCTCGCCCGGGGCGTCACCCCCTGGCTCACCCTCTACCACTGGGACCTGCCGCAGGAGCTCCAGGACGCCGGCGGCTGGCCCCACCGGGACACCGCGTACCGCTTCGCCGAGTACGCCGGGCTCGTCCACGACCGCCTGGGCGACCGGGTGGAGCACTGGACCACCCTCAACGAGCCGTTCTGCTCGGCCGTCCTCGGCCACGTCGAGGGCGTCCACGCCCCCGGCCACCGCTCGCTCGCCGAGGGCGTGCGAGCGGTCCACCACCTCCACCTCGCCCACGGCCTGGCCGTCCGGCAGCTGCGCGCCGCCGCCCGCCGACCGCTGAACCTCGCGGTCACCCACCTGCTCGGCACCAGCGGCCCGGCCACCGACAGCGACGCCGACCGCGAGGCCGCCCGGCGCGCCGACGCCTTCGGCTTCCGCCTCTACCTCGACCCCGTGCTGCGCGGCCACTACCCGCCGGACCTCCTCGCCGACCTCGACCGGCGCGGCATCGAACAGCCGGTCCGCGACGGGGACCTGGAGATCATCGCCAGCCCGATCGACACCCTGGGCGTCAACTACTACCGCTCGATGCGCTCCTCCGGCACCGACCCCTCCGGGGCGGCCCACGACGCGGACGGCCACCCCGTCACCCGCAACCTCCCGCACGGCGGCCTGCCGGTCACCGGCCTCGGCTGGGAGGTGATGCCGCACGACCTCACGGCCCTGCTGCTGCGCATCTCCCGCGACCACCCCGGCGTCCCGATGGTCGTCACCGAGAGCGGCGCCGCCTACCCGGACCAGCCGGACGACACCGGCTTCGTCGAGGACACCGAGCGCACCGCCTACCTCGCCGCCCACCTCGCCGCCGTCGCCGAGGCCCGGGAGGCCGGCGCCGACGTCCGCGGCTACTTCGCCTGGTCGCTGCTGGACAACTTCGAGTGGGCGTACGGCTACGACCAGCGCTTCGGCCTGGTGCGGGTCGACTACGCCACCCAGGCGCGCATCCCCAAGCGCAGCGCGCTCTGGCTGCGCGACACCGCCCGGCGGGTCCGCGGGGGGTCCCGGGTGCGGTGACGGATCGCCGGCCCACGCACCGGCACCGGCTCCGGGCACCGGCCCGGCCTCAGTGCCGGATCGCCGGCACCGATTCGCCGAAGGCGCGTAGCCGGCCGGCGCTGTGGAGCCAGCGCACCCGGGTGCCGCAGGCCCCCAGCACCGTCCCGAGGGCGTGCCGCAGCGCCGCGTCCACCGAGGAACGGGCGGCCGCCGCGGCCGGGTCCGTACCGGCCAGGGCGGACAGCGGGCGGGAGGGACTCCAGGTCAGCTCGACGGCCCCGGCGGCACCGGCAGGGCCGGTGAGGTCGGCGCCCGTGCTCTCCCGGTCGGGGCTGAGGTGGATCCCGGCGGCGCCCGGGTGGGCGGCCAGCGGCAGCCCGGCGAGCCTGGCGCTGCGCCGGACGGCCTCGACGATCACCGGGTCCGGCTCCGCCACCGGGCCGGGGCCGGACGGGTCCCCCGACTCCGGCGGCTCCGGAGACCGCGGCAGCTCGCGCGGGATCCGCAGACCCTCACCGTGCGCGGCCACGATCCGCGTCTCGCGCCCGGTGGCGTCCGGCGCCACCTCCAGGCCGAAGGCCGGCAGGAACTCGGCCAGCGCGTTCGCCATGGCCACCGTCACCACCCGCCGGGCCGAGAACGCCACGCCGCCGGGGCCGTCCATCCTCGCCGCGCCGGCCAGCCGCGGCGACGGCAGCCAGTCGACGACCAGCCCCTCGCCCCTGGTCCGGTCACCGTCCGGTTCCGCCGCGCGCACCCAGACGCCCGGCCCCCGACCGCCGAAGGCCACCGGCAGACCGGCCAGCAGGACCGCCTCCGCCACCCGGTCCGCGAGCACCGGGTCGAACCTCGCGGTGCCCGGCCTCCCGGCGTCCGACCTCCCGCCGTCCCCGGCCGGGCGCGCGAAGAGGTACGACGGGGACCCCGGTCGGGGCGGCTCGCTTCTCAACGGCACTGGCCTTCCTGCTCGTCGTGGTGCGGGCGGGGTGCCGTCCGACTTAGGGTCTCTCTTTCGGATCACGCCAGGCGGACGCCGCCGGAGCACGCACTCCCCCAGCCTTCGGCCGGGAGGTGCCCCCACCTCCGCACCGCCGATGCACGCACTCCAACAACGCCCGCTGATCCGCCCTGATCCGAAAGAGAGACCCTCGGCCGTCTACCCCACCAGCGCCCGCGGCCACCCGGCAAGCCCCCGTCGGGGCATCGGCGAGAACCGTCAAGTCCGTACGCCGCCACCGACCGGCGGGGCACGGATTCCGGCCGAACCGGGCACGTCCGCGCGGTACTTCACCGCTCGCGGGCCCGAGTCTGCGAGGATGGGACGGTCGGTGACGGAACGGACACGCTGGGGGTGCCGGGTGACGCGAATCGTGATCATCGGCGGCGGGATCGCCGGGCCGGCGGCCGCGCTGGCCCTGCACAAGGCGGGCTTCGAGGCCACCGTCCACGAGGCGCACCCGGACACCGGGGCGGACATCGGCGCCTTCCTGACCCTGGCCAGCAACGGCATGCGCGCCCTCGCCGGGTTCGACGCCGCCGGGCCGGTCGCCGAACTCGGCTTCCCGGTCACCGCCATGAACGTCCTCGACCCGGCCGGCAACGAGCTCGCCGCCCTCCCCCTGGGCGAGCACGACCGTCCGCTGAGCCGCTACCGCTGCCTGCGCCGCGCCGAACTCGGCGCCACGCTCCGGGCCGAGGCCCGGGCACGCGGCATCGCCGTCCGGCACTCCGCCCGGCTGACCGACCTCACCGAGACCGACACCGGCGTCACCGCTCACTTCGCGGACGGGAGTTCGGCCACCGGTGACCTCCTCGTCGGGGCCGACGGACTGCACTCCGCCGTACGCGCCCGGCTCGACCCGGACGCGCCCGGGCCGGCGTACGCGGGTCAGCGCGTCTTCTACGGGTACAGCACCGCCGAGCCGCCGCCCTCCGCCGGGCCCGAGCACATCACCATGGTGCGCGGCAGCGGCACCGCCTTCGGCTACCTGGTCTCGCCGACCGGCGAGACCTACTGGTTCGCCCGGGTCCCCGGCCCGCCGGTCGACGCCGAGGAGGCCGCCGGCACCACGCCCGCCGAATGGCGCGCGTACCTGGAACCGCTGCTGCGCCCCGACCGCACGCCCGTCGCGGACATCGTCGCGGGCACCGGCGACGCACTCATGGTGACCAACGCGCTGCACCTGAACCCCGGCACCCGCTGGCGCACCCGGCGCACGGTGCTGATCGGCGACGCCGCCCACGCCGCCTCGCCGGCCACCGGCCAGGGCGCCTCGATGGCCCTGGAGGACGCCGTCGTCCTGGCCAAGGCGCTGCGCGACGCGCCGACGACGGACGCGGCGCTGACCCGGTACGAGGCGCACCGGCGGCCCCGGGCCGAGCAGAACATGGCGGTGAGCGCCCAGCTCACCGCGAGCCGCACCCCCGGGGGCCCCGGGACTGCTGCGGCGGGCGCCCCCCGTGACTCGGCGCGCCCGGCCCCGCGGGTCGATGAGGAGCTGCTGCGGCTGCTGGACTGGGACACCCGGCTGCCGGAGAACTGATTATCGGTCAAATGACCCGCGAGCGACGGGACTTGCCGGATCCTCCGACCCATCTCTCACGTACTGGTCCAGACCATTGACGGCCGGGGTCGGCGTTGCCTACGGTGTGGGCACCAACCTGGCGCAGGCATGACAGTACCCGTCTCGGTCGGCGCACCCCCACGCGCCCGTCCTGCGCCCGGCGCACTCTCCATCCACCCCCACGGAGGAGCACCATGCGCAAACGTCACTTCATCGGCGCGGCCGTCGCCGCCCTCGCCGTCCCACTGGCGATGGCCGTCCCGGCCCAGTCGCACGGCTTCATCAACCTCCCGCCGAGCCGCGCCGCGCTCTGCGGCGCGAACGTCGTCAAGAACTGCGGCGACATCCGCTGGGAACCCCAGAGCGTCGAGGGCCCCAAGGGCTTCCCGAGCCGCGGACCGGCCGATGGGACCATCTGCGCCGGCGCCGACGCGCGCTGGGCGCCGCTGGACAACCCGCGCAACGGCGCCTGGCCGACCACCAAGGTGACGGCGGGCCAGCAGCGGACCTTCACCTGGGAGATCGAGGCCCGCCACGCGACCACGAACTTCAAGTACTACCTCACCAAGCCCGGGTACGACGCGACCCAGAAGATCACCCGCGCCAACCTGGACCTGGTCCCGTTCCTGACCGTCGACTACGGCGGCCGCCAGCCCGCCGCGACCACCACCCACACCGCGACCCTCCCCACGGGCCGCACCGGGCACCACGTGGTCGTCGCGGTCTGGGAGATCGCCGACACCGCCAACGCCTTCTACTCCTGCACCGACGTCCAGTTCTGACCGCCCCACCGTGCCCGCCGGCCCCGGAGAGGGGCCGGCGGGCACGCCCCGGGGCGGCAGGGCGGGCCTCGGTCACGCGGCCCCGGTGGCGCGCCCGGGCACCACGCCGAACGGCCGACCGATCGAACCTGGCAGGATCGGGCCATGGGCCTGAACATCGTGGTCGGCGAGCTCGCCGACGTCGAGGACGACGCCGACGTCGTCCGTGCCGGGATCGGCGAGCTGCTGGAGCGCGCGGGAGCGCACCCGTGGACCGGGCCCGACCGCCCCGGGGTCGAGCGCACGGTGTTCGAGTCGTGGGGCTACTCGGGCCTGCACGCCGTTCGCCGACTCGCCGTTCACCTCGCGGAGAGCGGCCGCCTGCCCGAGCCGCTGGACGAGAACCGCCGTGCGACCGCCGACCTGCTCCTCGGCACGGTCCAGGGGACTCCTCCCGGCGAAACCCCAGGGCCGTTCGACCATCTGATCCATCATTCGGACCACGCGGGTCACTACGTCCCCGTGGACTTCGCCCACGTCATCGTCGCCGACAGCGCACCGGGCGGCCATCTCGGTTCCTCGGTGCGACTTCTGGCGGAAACCCGTCGGCTCGCCGAAGCCCTCGGTCTGCCCGAGGACCTCGATCCGCACTCCGAGGAGGTCTTCGAGGCCGCCGACGCCGAGGAGCCCGCCACGGAGGGGTGGCAGCGCTACGGCGTCGAATCGTATGTCTGCCTGCAACTCCTCCAGGCGGCGAAACTCTCGATCGCGACCGGAGCCGCGATCACCTTCACCTGAGGGCGACGTCATCGGAGAGCACCATCGCCTGTGCGAAACGCGCCGCTCACGCCGTCCCGGTGGCGTGCCCCCGTTCGGGCGCGAGGGTGATCACCAGGGCGGCCAGGCTGACCGCGAGCAGTGGCACGAGCACGGCGAGGGCCCGCACACCGAACGGGTCGGGGAAGATCGCGTCGACACCGTAGACCGCCACCAGGGCGGTGACCAGCGGCGTGAGCACCGTACGGACGGGGGCCCGCCCCGGGCCCCGGCGCAGCCGGCGGGCCGAGACCGCCCAGGCCCAGCCGGCCAGCCCCGCCACGACGAGGATCATCACGGCGCCGACCGTCACCACGAGGTCGTCCAGCTGGGCGCTCTCCGCCTCGGCGGCGCCCCACTGCTCCCGCGGCGGCAGCGGATGCCGCAGGCTCGGCCGTGCCACCAGCACGTACAGCGGCGCGATCGCCCAGAACACCGCGCCGGCCCGCATCAGCCGGACGGACACGGCCGTCCGGTCCGGACGTACGGTCCCGGTCCCGGTTCCCACCCGCATGGCGACCCTCTCGATCATGTGGTCGAACATGGCATCGAGCCTCCCCGACGCCGCCCGATGGGGGCATGAGTACGGGTACTCACATTCCCCGGGTCGTGACACCGGCCCCCGCGGGCGCCCTGCCGGGACCCGAGCGTGTCAGGCCCGTCGCGGTGGGTGCCCGGGCGGGCGGGTCGTGGACCTGGGAAGATAACGAGAAGCGAACGCTTGGCCGCCGCGGGCCCCGGGGCCCGCCGTCGGGGACCGGCGGCGAGGCACCATGGCAGCTCCGGGGGGAACCAGTCACCCCGCGCAGGAAGTCGTCACCCGAAGTGCCCGTACCGAAGATCCTCGCCGCCTCGCTGACCGCGGCGGCCCTCGCCGTCGTCGTGGGCTGCTCGGGCGCCCCGAGCGGCGCCCCGAGCGGCGCCGGGACGGCCGAGCGCCCGGCCACCTCGTCGCCGTCCGTGAGCGCCGGCGCGACGACCGCCACCCCCACGCCCTCACTCTCGCCGGCCACCACGCCCACCCCGACCGCGTCCCCGACCACCGGCCCGGCGGCGAGCCCCTCGACCGGCCCGGCAGCGAGCCCCTCGACCGGCCCGGCGGCCGCCTCGCCGTCCGCCCCCGACCGTACGGCCGCCCGGACCGAGGCCGCGGTGCTCGCCATCCCGTCCATCGGGGTGTCGGGGCTGAAGGTGGTCCCCTACCAGGGCACCACGGACGACGCCGCCGGCACCCGGATCCAGGACCGCGGGGTGGCCGCCAGCCCCTACGGCGAGCAGGGCGGCATCGGCCCGGGCGAGGTGGGCAACTACCTGGTCACCGCGCACCGGCTCTCCGCCGGCGGCCCGCTGCGGGAGCTGCCCTCCGTCCGCGAGGGGGACACCGTGGTCGTCACCCTGGGCGGCACCGCGTACGAGTACGTGATCACCGAGACCCGGAGCACCTCGTTCCGCTCCCCGGCCTCCCTCGCGCAGCAGCGCGCGGCCGTCCCCGGCCGTCCGGGCGCCCCGGCGGTCAGTCCGATGATCACCATCTCGACCTGCGCCACACCCGAGGACAACGCCGTGGGCAACCGCTGGCGGGACGCCAACGGCAACCCCGAGCACCGCATCGACAAGGTCGGCATGCTGCGCGCCACCCGCCCCGCGACCGGCTGACGGCGCCGGCGCCGGCGCCCGGCGGGCCGTGTGTAGGGTCGCCGGTCATGACGGACGAGACGAGCAAGGCGGACGACTGGCGGCGGGACCGGATCGGCAACGCGCTCCGCGGCACCAACCCGACGGTGCTCCGGAGGCTGGAGGCCGGGTTCGCGGTGATCGGGGACACCCAGTTCCTGCCCGGGTACTCCGTGCTGCTGGTGGACGACCCCACGGTCCGGCGGCTGTCGGAGCTCCCGCGAACCGCACGGCTGGCGTTCCTGTCCGACATGGACAGGCTTGGCGAGGCCGTCGAGCGCGCCTGCGCGCGGCTGGATCCGGCCTTCCGGCGGGTCAACCTGGAGATCCTCGGGAACACCGACCCGTTCCTGCACGCGCACGTCTGGCCGCGGTTCGACTGGGAGCCGGCCGAGCTGGCGGGCCGGCCCGTGTGGCTGTACCCGCGCGAGCGGTGGAGCGACGAGCGGCACGCGCTCGGCCCGCGGCACGGGGCCCTGCGGACGGCGATCGGCGAGGAACTGGACCGGCTCGCCCCATGACCGTCCCGCGTCGGAGCCGGGTCCGGAACCGCGGCCGGAGCCGGAGTCACGGCCCCGGCCGCGGCCGGAATCGGAGCCGGGTGACCGACGCCGTTCGGCCGGGTCCTAGCCTGACCCCATGACGCAGCACGAGGACTTCCGGGTGGGCGACGTGCTCTCCGTCGCCTGCCCGTTCACCCCGGCCCGGGTCGAGCGGGGCGTGACCTGGGATCACCTGGGGGTGGTCTGGCCGTGGTGGCGGCCGGACCCCGACAGCGCCTCCCACTGGAACGGTGTCGTGGCCCTGAGCGTCGACCTGCGCACCCGGGAATGGGCCGAGACGGAGCTGTTCCGCACCGACCCGCCGCCGGAGAGGCTGGAGGCGGGTGACCCGTGCCTGCTCGGCGTACCACCGACCGTGGTCCACGTCACCGAGGTCGACCGCTTCGACCCCCCGTGGGACACCGGCTGGCTGCCCCGCCCGGAGCTGCGCGTCGAGGTGCTGCCCCGGGGGGTGTCCGACCGCGAGGTCCCCGAGGGCAGCGAGGACGAGGGCCCGTGCTTCGAGATCCACCCGGGCGACGGCATACCGTTCACCTTCGAGCTGCTGTTCCGGCCGTACGGATTCCTGCG
The DNA here is from genome assembly GCF_053603215.1 of Kitasatospora sp. NPDC004240. Lineage (NCBI taxonomy): Bacteria > Bacillati > Actinomycetota > Actinomycetes > Kitasatosporales > Streptomycetaceae > Kitasatospora > Kitasatospora sp. NPDC004240. Next base: position 22,176 of record NZ_JBSGFD010000025.1, read on the forward strand.
GCCGGGCGACGAGGTGGCCGACGCCGCGGGGCGGGCCCTGCGCTTCGACGGCCCGTGGGAGTGGCACGCCTTCGACGGCGACGGCGCTCCCGCCGGCCCCGAGTGGCCGCTGACGCTCCTGACCCGCGACGGGACGCCCGCCGGCCCGGCCGACGCGGCGGAGGTGGCCGGGGCGACGGCGGCCGGCTCCCACGGGGAGACGCTCCGGCGCTGGACCCGTCTCACCGACGCCACCCCCCTCGGCGCCTCGACCGGGTCGTCGGCGCCCGCTGCTACGGCCGGCGGGTGATGCGAACCGTGCCCCGCACCGGGGGCGAGAAGGAGAGCCCGCACATCAGCCTCGACCGGCACCGGGACGCCGTCCTGTGGAAGCTCGACGGCCTCGACGACCTCGGCACCTCCTGGAACGGCACCACGTGTCGATGCGCTGGGTGCTGATCCACATGATCGAGGACACCGCGCGGCACGCGGGCCGCACGGACATCCTGCGCGAGCTCACCGACGGGGCGTCAGCCCGGCGACCGGCGGGCCGTCAGAGCCCGAAGTGCGCCACGGCGCGCTCGGCGACCTCGCCGGGCTCCAGGTGCGTGTTGTCGATCCGCAGGTGCGACTCGGGAATGTGGGCGAAGTCGTCGGCCGAGTTGAGGCGGTACCGGGCGTCCATGCTGACCAGGTTGTGGTTCGACCACTCCAAGTCCCGCTTGGACGCCTTCTCCGCCAGCCGGGACTCACCGGCGTTGCGCACCAGCCGGACGTCCTGGTCGGCCGACAGCTCCAGGAACAGCACCTGCGCCCCGCGCTCGCGGAACGGCGCCGAGTACCGCTCGACCAGCGCCGCGTCCTCGGGGTCGTCGAAGTCCCAGACGAGGGTGAACACCACACCGGGCAGGTCGCTCCCGGCGGCCTCCGCGAAGATCTGCTCACGGAAGGCGTGGTTGAGCCGCTGGAACTGCGGCGACTCGTACGGGAACAGCCGCAGCAACGGCTCGATGGTCAGGTGGTTGTGGAAGAGCTTGAACCCCGTGCGCTCGGCGATCGCCGCGCCCACGGTCATCTTCCCCACGGCGGCCGGGCCGACGACGAAGAGCAGAGCCGGAGTGCTGTCAGACATCGCCCCAGCATAGGACCCCGGATGATCTTCGTCGAGACCGGTCCGCGCCGGATCCGGGGTTCCCTCCACTCATAGGTTCCGGGCGGGACTGCGGATGTTCTACGTCGAGGACCACTGCTGAGCACGCCGGTCGTGAAGGCAAAGCAGTTGCCGGCCGTGGTCGGGGCCACGTATCGTCCGTTCCCGTTTCGTCGATCACGAAGGAAGTCGTACGTGCAAGGGTCAGTGGGGCGCGGCGTGCTGAGCGCCGTTGTGGCGGTGGGGGTTCTGGCGGGCTGTTCGTCGGCGGGTGGTGCGAGCGGTACGGCCACCCCGGCGGCCACGTCCGCGGCGGCGGGTACGGCGTCGGCGGGTACTGCGGCGGCCTCGACGGGTGCGGGCGGTACGGCAGGCGCGGGCGGTACGGCGACCGCCACCGCGCCCGCGCCCGTGGCGCAGTCGGCGGGCCGGATCGGGGGGCCCGGGACGGCGTGCCGATTGCCGGTCACCTTCGAGGTCGCGAAGGACTGGAAGCCGAAGCCGGTGTCCGCCGACTCGGCCGCCGCACTCGGCCCGCTGGCCACCCGGGGCCCGCTCACCGTCGTCTGCGAGGTCGACGCCAAGCCGGCCGGCGTGATCGGCTTCCTCCAGGTCTGGACGGGCAAGCCGGGCAGCGACGACGCGAACCGGATCGCCAAGGACTTCATCGCCGCGGACCCCTCGATCCTCAAGAGCGAGTTCCGTGAGGTCAAGGCCAACCAGTTCGACGCCGTCGAGGTCTCGTACACCACGCACAGCAAGCTCCTCGACGAGGACAGGGAGGAGCGCGCGTTGGTGGTCGTCACCCCGCAGGGCCCGGTCCTGCTGCGCCTCGGCGGACTCGACAGCGAGGAGCACACCCAGATGCTCCCCGCACTGTTCCTGGCCCGGGACACCCTGAAGCCCGGGGAGTAGCCGTACCCGGGGCCGGGCTCAGGAGAGCTCCGTGGTGTCCACGACCTCGTAGACGCCCTTGACCACCGTCTCCTCGATCAGGGCCTCGACGCGATCGTGCCGGGCGCGCTCGCCGGCGGCGACGGACACGCCGGCGAGCACCGCCTCGACCTCCTCGCGCGAGGCGTCGATGACGGCGTACGAGACGACTTCGCGCGGGTCGTCCAGCCGGAGCGCGTGCGACACGCGGACGGGTCGCCCGAAGTGGTGGGGCTCCGCGAGCCAGGCCTCCTTGAACTGCTCGAACGTCACTCCGGGGCGGAGCCGCCTGACCAGCACCGAAACGATCATCGTCGCCCTCCGGGAGCGTCCCTCCGGCGGTCGGTGACGGCCGGCGCCCTCCATCCTGTCAGGACGGTCCCGGGTCCGCCGCCCAGGCCGGCGGACCCTCATCCGCATCGGGACCGCCCGGTGCTGCGCACCTGCACGGCGGCGGTGACCATGCGGGTGCCCTGATCCCAGCCCATGTGCCCCTGATCGCAGCTCACGTACCCTGCTCCCGCCTCGCGTGCCCGGGTGGTACCGAGGCGCGTAGCCGACGGATGGTCCGCAGGAGCTCGTCCCGGTGCTTGGCCGACTTCATCCAGGCCGGAAGCCGTTCCACCATGCTCATCGATCCCGGGACGGCCGCGCGCTCGCGCAGCGTCGCCCCGATGTAGCCCTCCAGCAGGTCGAGATGGGCGAGGTTGTACGCCCACAGCCGCCTTCCGCCGCAGCAGTCCGCGACGAGCCGGAGCGGCAGCCGGAAGTAGGGGTCGACGGGACCACCGAAACCCCGGCAGTCCTGGAACTCGTCCCGGACGTACCCGCAGCCGCACCGCAGCCGGCGGCGCGTGTACTCGCGTCCGCCGATCCAGCGGTGCTCGCACTCCCCCAGCCGCGCGAGGACGAGCGCGCATCCACCGCACGCCGGACAGCGGACGAGCACCTCGTCGGCGAACTCGTGCACCCTGACCCCGGGATCGGTGAACCGGCCCGTCGGCCTGCCTTCCACCCCTGCCTTCACCTGCCCTCGTGTCCACCTGCGCCGCCCCGATGGTACGGGCCCGCGGGTCGCGGGGTCATGGCGCTCAGGGAGCGGGCGCGGCTCCCGGCGCCGCTGCGGGGTGGTGGCGGCCGGTCGGACATCGCGGGTACCGATGACGGCGGCACCCACGTCGTTCACCCGGCCGCCGCCTCGGCCGCTATCCGGTCGAACTGGGCGCCCATCGCCTCGGACAGGGCCTGGGCGGCGGACAGCGGGCGGACCATCACGGTGAACTCGTCGATGAGGCCGTCCTCGTCGAAGTGCAGGAAGTCGCAGCCGTGGATCTGCCGGCCGGCGACGGTGGCGGTGAAGACGAAGGCGTGGTCGCGACCGTCCGGGGCGGCGATCTCGCGGACGTAGGTGAAGTCCTCGAAGACGCGCATCACTCCGCGCAGGATCGCCGCGGTGATCGCCTTCCCCGGGTAGGGCTTGAAGGCGACGGGGCTGGTGAAGACGACGTTCTCGGCGAGCAGGGCGGCAATGGCCTCCTCGTCGCGGTCCTCGACGGCCTGGCGGAAGGAGTGCACGAAGGGCTCCTCTGTAGTCGCAAATTTGAATAGGTGTGCCCGCGAGTATGGAGGGAGGGAGGCGGGATGTCCAGACCGCGGGCAGCCCCCGTCCGGCGGTGATCGCCCACGGACACCGCCCCGGGCATGTGCGACCGCCGGGTGGCGGGGTCCCGCCCAGGGTGCCCGGCGCAAGGCGCCGACGCAGTGCCGGGAAGGGAAGGAGGAGGGGAAGGGTGGGCGAGGACGGAGTCGAACCGTCACAGCCGAAGCGGGGGTGTTACAGGCCCGCCACGAGGTCCTGGAACTGCCCCGCGTGCTCCTGATGATCGAGGCCGACAACGCCCCCGGCATCGCCGTCGCCCGGGCGCTCGGCTTCCGCCTCACCGACGACGAGCCGAAGGAGTTCCCCGGCAAGGGCCGCCCCCTCATCCTGCAGACCTGGGCCCACGACCTCGTCTCCCCGCCGTCCTGACCCGTGCGCAGCGGGCCCGCCGACTGCGCGCCGCCGGGCGCCGGTCAGCGGGGGGACAGCAGGGCGAGTTCCGAACCGAACGCCACCAGCAGCCCGCCCTCCGGCGCCGCGCCCAACGCCCCGATCGCGAACGGGAACACCAGCGGCGGTCCGACCCGGCTCCCGTCGGCCACGTCCCACAACCGGACCGTGCCGTCCGTGCTCCCGGTGACGAGCAGGGTGCGTCCGGCGACCGTGACGGACGTCGTGGCGCACACCTGGCCGCTCAGGCCCCGGAGCGGGACGGACGGTTCCCACAGCGGCCCCAGCCGGACCGTGCCCGAGTCGTCCGCGGCGACGCCCAGGGCGCGACCGTCCACCACCAGGGTCGCGACCACCGCGCCGTCCTCGACCAGGGGCAGCACCGTCCAGTCGAGCATGCTGCACTCGGGCCGGACGTTCGACGGTTCCGGCGTGCCCAGCGTGTCCTCACCGCTGCCCGTGAAGGGGTCGCCGACGTTCCAGGACCTCGCCGAGCCCCACGCGTCACCGCTGACGACCATCAGGCGGCCGTCCACCACGGCCGCCGTCAGCGCCCACACCGCGGTGACGTGGCCGAGGACAGGGGCCCCGATGGCGCCGAGCTCCTTGCCGGGGGCCAGGTCCCACACCCGGACCCAGCCGTCGCCGCCGCCGGTGACCGCCACGGTGCGGCCGTCGACGACCGCGGTCGCCACCGACCACACCTCTCCCTCGTGCCCGCGCAGCGGCTCGCCGAGCTGCTCGCCCGCTGCCGGATCCCACACGCGGACGCATCCGTCCTCGCCGCCAGTGACCACCACCGTGCGACCTCCGACGACCGCGGTCGCCACCGCCAGGACCCTGCCCTCGTGCCCGCGCAGCGGCTCGCCGACCAGCTCGCCGGAAGCCAGGTCCCGCAACACGACTTCGCCGTCCTGGGATCCGGTGACGGCCAGCGCCCCGCCGTCCCCCACGGCGGCCGCCACCGCGTGCACCGTCGAACCCCGGCCGGTCACGGCGTGGCGGAACCGGCAATTCTCCCGGCCGGTGACCCAGTCGACGCCCCACTGCGCGGCGGGCTCCCCGGGCACCGGTACCTCGATGATTCGCGCGGCAAGCTCCGGGGCGTAGTTGCGCGCGGCGCACAGGGCCAGCGCCTGCCGGCGCACGGCCACCGAGTACCCGGCGTGCAGCCGAGCCGCAGCGGCGTACGCACGTGCAGCCTGTCGGGGCTCACCGGGCAGATCATCGTCGAGCAGCGGCACGATCTGCTCCGGATCCGCGTTCACCAGGAACCCGGGGTGCGTCAACCGTTCCTCCGCCGAAGCGGATTCGGCCCAGGCTGCCTCGTACGTCAGATCACCCTTCATGATCGGCAGCCTACTCGGACCCACCGTCACCAGCCGTCCCGCCCGCAGGCCCCGGACGGTCACGGCAGGCCCACCCCGGCCCGTCACCGCAGGACGACGCCGACGCCCCGGTCCGCGTCGGTCACCGAACCCGACCGCTGGTACCAGTCGTCTCCACCGACGCGCGGCCACGCAGTGAAAGTGATCGACATGCTGCCGGGTCGGCGATGCGGACACCGTATCCACACCCGTCCGCGCATGTCGGCCGGAAGCGATGCGGTCGGGGCTGTGCCCCGGACCGTCTTGGTTCAGCCCGGCATGTCCATCAGGGAGGTGAGATAGGCGTCCAGTCGTTGCTCCACGGCTCGTGTCGTCAGTTCGGTCCGTCCTGCCTCCCGCCATGGCTGTGTCACCCACGGCACTTCCTCCGAGAACGCCAGTGGCTCCCGGACCTGCCAGTACAGCCGCTCGTCCGCGGCTGCGGCCAGCGTCCCGCCGGCCTCCTGGTAGGCCTCGGTGAAGCGCAGGCCCCATGCCGGGCCGTGCAGCAGTGCGAGGTTGGTGGCGCAGTGTGCCACGTCGAGGTCCGCCGGGCCCCAGGAGGCCGCCGCCCAGTCGACGACACCGGTGATCCGGGGGCGGGTGTCGGCGGGATCGGCCGGGTTCTCGGGCGGCGGGTCGAACAGTACGTTGCCGGGCTGGAAGTCCCGGTGCAGGAACCGTCCTTCGTAGCGCGGCGCGGGTTTGCGGATCACGTCGATCGCGGCGGCCCAGACCGCGGTGTCGGCGTGTTCGGGGGTCACGACCGTGTCGGCGGTCGTCAGTGCCACGTACTTCCGGGGCCGGACGGCCGGCCGCAGCGCGTGGAGCGCCACGAGTTGACGGGCCAGCAGGGGCAGGCGCGTCTCCAGCCCCTCGTCGTCGAGGACCGTGCGGCCCGGCAGGTGGGTCATGAGGAGCGAGGGGTACTCGCAGTGCGTGGCGGTCGGATCGACGGCGACGAGTCCGGGAGCCGGTACGGTGGTGCCGGTGAGCGTGGTCAGGGCGTGGGCCTCCCTGTGCAGGAGGTCCTCGGTGGGCCCCTGCCGGGTCGGGTCGACGAAGGAGCGCAGCACCAGGTGCCGGGTGCCGCCGTCCCGCGTGCCGATGGTCAGCCTGCGCACGTCGGCGGTGGCGCCGCCGTGCAGTGCCTCGGCTGCGACGATCCGCTCGCCGGCCTCCAGGTGCCGGCGTACCCAGGCCAGCGTCAACGGTCGGACAGTCGCCGCCTCATCATGATCGGTCACCGTGCCACCTCATCATCCGGACGGCGGCACGCGCGAACCCTTACGGGCCTGTCCGCAAGCCAGCGTGCAGGTGGTGGGTGGGGAAGTCGGGCGAGCAGGACCGTCCGCGCCCAGGGCGCGGGGCGGGCTTCAACGGCTGACGGCCGCGCCGGTCTCCGCCCGGGCGACCCGCGGTGGGAGACACGGCTGCTCCATGTCAAGCTCCACCCCGTGAAGGGCCGGACCAACTGCTCGGCGCCTTCATCACCGAAGCTGAGCTGCCATCAGCCCATGAGAGCGACCCCGTTCTGGTGCGACACATTGCCGAGTGTGCCAGCAGCAGTACATCGAGCTCGGAGGCCCGGCCCACGAGAGCTCAGAAACCCGGCGAGGGAACCGGCGGTGGTCGGATGAGGCTGGAACCGCTCGGCCGGTGCCACGAACCGACCCTCGTGACCACGATTTTCGCTCATGGGCACTGCCTGGACGAGTAGAGGTGCTATCACCGGGGAATCACTGGCGCACCGGGGTGGGTGCTCGCGGGTCTGGGACAGGCCTGACGGGGAGGGGGATGACGTTGTCACGTGGATGGACCGTCGCGGTGATCGTGGTGGCGGTGGTGGGAATCGCCTCGACTCCCGTGTTCTGGTTGATGGACGGCCCGGACACCGGGCAGCTGGTCGGTGCGTCGGTTCAGGGCGCGGCGGGTATTGTCGCCTTGGTCTGGGGCGTTCTCCAGCATCGGTCCGCGGCGTCGGGGTTCGGCTCGATCGATACGGCCGTCCGCACCGGCGCGGCTGAGGCGGCCGATGGTGGAGTGGCCAGGACCGGCGTGCGCCGCCCGAACGGCTCGGGCGGCGGGGGCTCCCGGGCGGAGCGGACCGGGAACGCTACGGCCACCGGGCAGGGAAGCACGGCCGTGACCGGCATCGACCACAGCTGAACCACACAACCGCCAAACGGGGGACGGCCGTGAAGAAGGCCAGGGAGTGGTGGCGCAGTCGCTCGGCCGTGCCGCGGGAGTCGCAACGGCCGGAGAGCGGCGATCCGCAGCCGACGGTACAGGTCGTCGAGTCCGGCGATGCCCGGGCCGAAGCTGGCGGGCGCGCCGTGACGGGCTTTCACGGGCCGGCCCCGGACGAGGTCCGCCCGTTTCTGCTCTCGCGCACCGGCAACGCCGTTGCGATCGGCCGCAACTCCGTGGCCGTCTCCGGAGTCATCATGCAGGAACGGCGGAAGCCCGTGCCGCTACCCCTCCGGATCAACGTGCCGCCCCGTGCCAGCTACTTCCAGGACCGCAGGAGGGACGACCTCGAACTCCGGGAGGCCCTTGCGAACCCGGGGGCCATCGTTCTGGCGGGAACCGGAGGGGCGGGCAAGACTCAGGTCGCCGCCGACCACGCCAACCGCCTGTGGAAGGGCGGCCGCCTGGACCTGGCGATCTGGGTGAACGCCTCCGCCCGCCAAGGCGTCGTCGATGCGTACGCCTGGGCGGCCGCCCGTCTGCTCGGCGCCGACTCGGACGACAGCGAGCGGGCGGCTCACGAGTTCCTGGACTGGCTTCACCTCAAGCCGGGCCGGTCCTTACGGTGGTTGGTCATTCTGGACGACGTCGCCGACCCCAGGGACCTCACAGGTCTTTGGCCGCCGGACGCCCCCGACTCCCAGATCCTGGTAACCACCCGACGCCGCGACGCCTCACTCATCAGAGGCCGACGTCTCGTACCCGTCGGCATGTTCACCGTCGATCAGGCCATTGCCTATCTCCGCGACGCCATGGCGCCCGCCGAGCGCAGCGACGCGGCCGAGGATCTCCAGCTCCTGGCCGCCGATCTGGGACACCTCCCGCTGGCTCTGTCGCAGGCCTCCGCCTACTTGGTCGACGCCGCCGGCCTCGACATCGCCGACTACCGCACCCGGCTCGCCGATCGTGCCCGCTCCCTGGCCGACCTCTTCCCCGAATCCGCGCAAGTCGACAACTACCCCATCTCGGTGGCTGCCGCCTGGTCGCTCTCCATGGAGCGTGCCGACCAGATGCAGCCCCGGGGACTGGCACGGCCACTGCTCCAACTCGCCTCCGCTCTCGCTCCCAGTGGCATTCCGAGCAGCGTGTTCACCGGCCCGCCGGCTCTGGCCCATGTGGGCCTCTATAAGGACAGCGGCTCCGAACCCGCCGAGGTGACCGCAGAGCAGGCTGTCGACGCCCTGTACACCCTTCACCGGCTGAGCCTGATCGACTTCACGCCCAGGACCGCACACCACGCCGTCCGAGTCCATCAGCTCATCCAGCGCGCCACCCTCGACTCGCTCAGCCCCGACCGACGCCACGAACTCGCCCGGACCGTGGCCGACGCGCTGCTCGTGTCCTGGCCCGACGTCGACCATGACACCGTCCTCGCCAATACCCTGCGCACCAACGCCACCGTGCTGATCAACCACGCCGGCAAGGCCCTGTACCGCCCCGACACCATCCACCCGCTGCTCGGCCGCCATGGCCACAGCCTTGAGCAGAGCGGCCGAGCAGTGGCCGCCCGCGACTACTTCCGGCAAGTGGCCGAGGACGCTGAGCGCCACCTGGGACCGGACCACCACGACACGCTGACCGCCCGCATCCACCTCGCCACCTGTGAGGGCGCTTCCGGCAACATCGCAGGCGCGGTCGCCAGCCATTCCGACCTGCTCGTCGACATGTTGCGGGTCCACGGCCGCGACCACTTCCACACCCTGTCCACCCGCAACAACCTCACCCTGTGGCGAAGCAAGACCGGCGACCACTCCGGTGCGGTCACCGCCTACGAAGAACTCCTCCACGATGTGACACGCGTGTTCGATCCTGACCACGAGATCGTCTGGACCGTGCGCAACAACCTCGCCTTCAGTCGCGGTGAGGCCGGTGACCCGACAGGCGCAGTTGCCGCATACCAGGAACTCCACCAGGATCTGCTGCGCATAGTGGACGGGGACCATCTCGAGCTCCTTACGGTCCGCCACAATCTGGCTCTCTGGCAGGGGCAATCGGGTGACGCTGCCGGGGCGCTCGCCGCGTTCGAAGGCCTGCTTCCCGACCTGGTGCGGCTGTTGGGGCCCGACCACCCCCATACATTGGCCACTCGCGGAAGCCTCGCTCGATGGCGCGGCAAGCTCGGCGATGCCGAGCGTGCTGTAACCGAGTTCGACGCACTGTTCGCGGACCGGCTTCGGGTCCATGGCCAGGACGATCCAAAAACCCTGGCCGCCCGTCACGGTCTGGCGGGCTCACGTGGGGACTCAGGGGACGCCTCCGGAGCAGTTGCCGACCTTGAGGCGCTCCTACCCGACATGCTGCGGGTGCTCGGGCCAGACCATCCCGACACACTCAGCACCCGCAACCAGCTCGCTCATTGGCGGGGAAAGCTCGGTGATCCCGCTGGAGCGGTCACCGCCCTCAGGGAGCTGGTCCTGAACCATGTGAGAGTTCTCGGCGCCGACCATCCCGACACACTCATTACCCGGAACAGCCTCGCCATTTTCCGCGGGGAGGCGGGGGATCCGGGGGCGGCAATCGCCTCCTTCGAGGAGCTCCTTCCTGACATGCTGCGCGTCCTGGGAGCGGACCATCCCGACACCCTCGCCGCCCGGAACAATCTCGCCGCAGCTCGGCAGGAAGCGGGGGACGCCGCAGGCGCAGCTGCCGCTTTCGAGAAACTCCTTGCGGACCAGACCCGGGTCAACGGCCCCGACCACCCCGACACCATCTCCGTGTGCAACCGACTCGCCTGGTCAATCAGCGCCTCCGGCAATGCCGCCGGGGCGGTCGCCGCGTTCGAGCGAGTGGTCACCTCCCAGCTTCGTGTGCGCGGGCCCGACCACTCCCACACCCTCGCCGCCCGACACAATCTCGCCGCGGCTCGGCAGGAAGCGGGGGACGCCGCGGGCGCGGCTGCCGCTTTCGAGGAGCTCCTCGCCGACAGGGTCCGGATCAACGGCCCCGACCACCCTGGCACCCTCGCAGCGCTGGGCCGCCTCGGCTCGTCACTGGGAGATGCCGGGGATGTCGATGGTGCGGTCCTGCGCTTCGAGGAACTCTGCGTCAGCCAGCAGAATGTCATGGGCCCCGATCACCCCAGCACCTTGAGCGCCCGCAACAACCTCGCCTACTGGCACGGGAACTCCGGAGACCACACAGGGGCGGCCGCCGCCATGCAGGGCGTCCTGGCCGACCGGCTGCGGGTGCTGGGTCCCGACCACCCCGACACCCTTCACTCCCGAATGAACCTCGCCTTCTGGCGTGTGAAGGCATGTGACGACCAAGGAGCGGCTGCCGCCTTCGGTGAACTGCTCGACGCGCAGTCTCGCCTCCTTGGCCCGGCCCATCCCGATACTCTGACCACTCAGGGGTTCGTGGCCTCGTGTCTCAGGAACGCCGGCGACGCGACAGGCGCGGCTGCTGTCTACGGGGACCTCCATGCCAAGCTGCTCCGGCTCAACGGCCCCGATCACCCCGACACCCTCGAGGTGTGCGAAGGGCTCGCCAACGCGCGCGGGGAAGCCGGTGACGCGGCCGGGGCCGCCGTGGCCTACCGGGACCTCCACGCGGGTCGCGTCCGCGTGCTGGGGTCCGACCACATCGACGCCCGAGACGCCTTGGCCGACACCGCCCTCTGGCTGCAGAGGGCGGAGGCCTGGTCCGAGGCGGTTACAGTGCTCGAGGACCTTCTCGTCATTAAGTCACGCGTGCTCGGCCCGGACCATCGAGTAACCATGTTGGTTCGTAGCAGCCTCGCGCACTGTCGGGGCGAGGCAGGTGATCCCGCAACTGCTGTCAGAGACCTGGAAGGCCTGCACGCCGATCAGGTGCGGGTGCTGGGCGAAGACCACCTGGACACACTGAACACCCGACACAAGTTCGCCCGGTGGCGAGGAAGTGCAGGCGACGCCGAAGGTGCCGCCGCGGTGATGCAAGTACAGCTGGCGAGTCTGCTGCGGGTCTATGGAGCGGACCACCCCTACACTCTCAAGGCCCGCCAAGTCCTTGCACACTGGAAGAACGAAGCCAACGGAGCCGGGGACCACGCCCGCTAGGCAGTTTCGTTTGGATCACCGGGCGGACCAGAGGAAGATGCCTGCGATGTGGAGCCCGGCCAGGTAGATGGCGGCGGTCTTCTCGTAGCGGGTCGCGATGCCGCGTCTGCGCGGGTGGTCGCGGATGGCGCGCGAGGAGGCCGGTCCGCGGGGCGGGACGGCCAGAAGACGGGGCGACGGAGACGTTGAGGACCGCGGCAGGGTCGGGGTAGTGGCGGCCCAACAGCGGTGGCCCGGGACGGCGGCCGGCCGACGAGCGGAAACCGGCCCGGCCGTCGGGAGGCCCGGCAGGGCTGGCCGGCTGGTCGATCCGGATGGAATGAGCTCCAGGAGCCGGAAGTGCTGGACAGGGTCGGCATGCCGTGAGTTGTGACGGGTGGGCGGCGCGCACCACTGAGCCGTGGCTGGCGGCGCCGGGCGGGCCCCGGCGGCGCGGCTCGCCGGGCTCTTGGTGACCGTACCGGGGGTCAGGGCGTGTGGCGGTGGACGGTACGGGGTTGGCGGCAGAGGTCCGGCGGGCGGCGCGAGGCCGGGGTCGGGGCGGCCGACAGGTGAGCGAACGTTGTCCCCGCCCCCGGGAGCCGGCAGCCCGACAGCGCAGCAGGGCGGGGACCGGGGCGGGCCCGGGGGGTGGCAGGGCCGGCGGCGGGCGGCGCAGCCCGGCGGCCAGGCGACGACGAGCCGACGAGACGGGCCCGGGTCCTGCGGGTGTGCTCGGCAGCAGCGGCTGGCCGGGCCCGAGGACGGAACCGCGGCCGAGACCGGACGAGGACGGCGGGAGGACGGCGCCACCGCCGTGATGCGGGCCGGGCAGCAGCCCGGGCCGGGGCCACGGCCAGGCGGCCGGGCGGGACGAGGTCGCAGCCGGGCGACCGGTCGGAACCTGGGCGGGCGGCGGTCGGATACCGGCGGCGGGCGCCGGGTGGACGGACGCCAGCACCGGCGGTGAAGGGGCGGCTGGTAGGGCCTGGGGGCGGGACCCGGCGCAGCCGGGCAGCCGACGAAGGACCGCAGGAACGTGAGCTCCGGGACCAAGGGCAAGACGGGCACACGCTCCCCCAGCGGCCGAGGCCCGCACGGCGGGACTGCGGGCCGGCGGCGGGCCCGGCTGGCGGTGCAGCGGCGCTCTGCGGCGGGCCCGGCTGGCGGTGCAGCGGCGCTCTGCGACGGGCCACTCGAACGCCGCGCCGCCACGCGTCGCCCTCCGGGAACCGGCTAGAACCGAGCTGTTGGGAGCCACCACGGGAACTCGGAAGGGCACGGTGGGTCATGCCGCTCACGTTCAATCTGGAGGTGCGCTGGGCCGACGGGCGGCGCGTCCACGTCCGATGCCGTGGCATCCCCGTGGTCCCGATGCGCTCGAACTCGGCCCCGGAGGACGCCCCGGCCATGGACGAGCTCGACGTCGCGTCCCTCGACAGCTTTCACCAATACCTGAGGACCGTCACCCAGCTGGTCCCCAATGCGGGCGCGGCGACGCCGGCTTCGATGCGGGCAAGCTCACCTTCGGCGTCCTACTGGCCGCGATCGGCGCCCTCGTCGGAGTTCTCGCCTTCGCGCGAGTCCTCGCACCCGTCCCCCTGGAAGACTCGAAGGTCCGGGGCCTCAAGCTGAGCCGGATCCCGGGGCAGCCTTACACGACCTTCACGGAGCTCAACGAGAACTTGCAGAAGGTGCGTACCGCCGCCGCCGAGAAGGATCTCAAGGCGAAGCAGTCCTGCGGCGCGGCCAACGCCGCCGACGCAGACGCCCAGCAGGCCGAGGCTGTGGCCACCGCAGCCGAAGTGGCGGCAGCGGCAGCGCCGGACAGCGAAGTCCTCCGGCGCCGCGCCCAGGAGACGCGCGCCAACGCCACCGACAAGCAACTCCTGGCCTCGGGCAAGGCGCGGGCGGCCGAGGCCGAGGAGACCAGCCTGGCGGTGTGGCTGGACCAGGTATCACGGCGGGAGGCCATTCGGCGCGACGCCTACCGACTGAAGGCGACCGACGTGGTAGGCCGCCGGTACCGCCAGGCGCTGGTCGCGGCGATCGCCTCGATGCTCATGATCGCCGGAGGGGTCACGCTACTCGGCCTCGCTCCTAGGCCGAAGGAGACCGTACAGTTGCCCCGCCTGGTGACGCTGACGCTCGACGACGCAGGCCAGAAGGCTCTCGGCTGCACCGCTCACACCCTCCAGGCCCTGCAGACCGGCGGCAGCGCAGCCGCCCCGACGGTGATCACCCTGGCCACGCCCGACTGCCCGGCCCGGACGGTGAAGTTCACCATCACACCGCCGCAGCCGCTTGGCACCGTGACCGTCGTGCCGGCCGACAAGGCGCCGTGAGATGGGTGTCCGCGAACCCTCGGAGGCACCCCGTCCCGCGCCGGGCGCACCGCAGGACGTCCGAGCAGTGTCCTGGGGCCTGGGCCCGGTCGTCCTCGTGGCCCTCGCGGCCGGCGCGTCGGCGTCCGTGGGCTCCGTCGCCGATTCGCACGACTGTGAGGATGGGGCCCTGAACGGTACCTTCAAGGCCGAACTGATCGAACATCAGGGACCGTAGCGGGACTTCGACGAGGTCGAGCGGGCCGTCTTCCAGCGGGTCGCGTGGTACAACGGTGAACGACTCCACTCCGCCCTGGGCTACGTCCCGCCCGACGAATACGAGCAGACGTACTGGACGCAACTGGAGCAAGTCCCGCAGACCGCTTGATCACACGATCGCGGACTCCACGAAACTCGGGGCAGCTCAGTCAGCCGGGAGATACGCCGCAACAGCACGGTGAATCCCCGCAGCCGGCGGCACTACCGGCCCCACGCCGCCCACGCCCGTGCCGAGGCCCGCAGGCCGCGTCCCAAGCCCGGCAAGATCGGCCGGAACCCGCAGTTGCGGGACTTCATCCCCGAGCGGCCGGAGATGCACGTGGTCCACGAGACGGCCTACCAGGCCCTCTCCATCCAGGGCCGCGGAGAGTTGCGCCGCGAGCTGGCCGCCGCCCTGCGAACCGGAAGAGCCCGGCGCAAGCCGAACCGGCAGGGCGCCTGCCGCCGGCCCGGATTCGCCACCCCGATGGTCATGATCAGTGAACGCCCCACCGAGGCGGAGGCCCGGGCCGTGGCCGGCCACTGGGAGGGCGACCTGATCATCGGCAAGGACGGCGGCTCGCGATCGGCACGCTGGTCGAGCGCGCCACCCGCTATGTGATGCTCCTGCACCTGCCGGGCGGCCGCACCGCCGAGCACGTGCGCGACTCCCTCGTGAAGACCGTGCAGACCCTGCCCGGCCACCTGGTGCGCTCGCTCACCTGGGACGTCCGCGATCGCCATCAGGCCGACGGGGCGACGGGGCAACGGGGCAACGGGGCAACGCCGAGCCGAGCGCGGGCCTGATCGATTCCCGGCCCGTCCGGACCGGCCGACACGATGCCTGCGGCGACCAGGGGGTTCGATGCAGGGAAGACCGTCCGTGCCCGCCAAAGCGCCCAGGCCGGGGCCATCCCCGCCTGGGCTTCGGTCTCTGCGGTGTGATGCCGTCAGTGGCGGGTGGTCATCGAGATCCGGGCGAGGACGGCGGCCGCCTGCGCCGGGTTGGCGTGGAGCCAGGCGGTCAGGTGCTCGCGGACGGCCTCGGCGACGCAGGCGCGGACGGGGCCGTTGCCCAGTCGGTCGCGGGTGGCCCCCTCGAACTCGGGATGATCGAGTTTCACCGACACGACCGCCGCCAGGCCCGCGCCGAGTTGGGTGGGGGCGAGGTCGGGGTCGGAGAGGGTGAGCAGCTGTTGCTCCCGGGCGTAGGCGTTGACCGCGGAGGCCAGGCCGTCGCGGAAGCCGAGCTCGTGTGTGCCGCCGCCGGTGGTCGGCCGGCTGTTGGCGTAGCTTGCGATTCGCTCCTCGTGGGAGTCGCACCAGCGAAGGGCCACCTCGATGGTCCCCTCCATTTCGGGGTACTCGCGTTCGAAGCCGATCACGTCCAGGTGGAGGGGGGCGCTCTGCTCGGCGATGTGGTCCTTCGGTCCGTTAGGGAAGCGGAGGCGGACGACCCTGGGCACCGCGGGGTCGCGGTCATCGATCAGGGTGATGTCCAACTCTCGGTTCAGGAAAGCCAGTTCCCTGAAGCGCTCGGCCAGCGTGTCGAACGAGAACTCCAGCGTCTGGAAGATTTCGGCGTCAGGCCGGAAGGTGATCGCGGTCCCACTGCCGCCGACTGGTCCGGTGTGGGTGCGCGGCGTGACGGCGACGCCTCGCTCGTACTCCAGGACCCAGTGGGCACCCTCACCTCGCACCTCGGCTGTCAGCCGGTCCGACAGCGCGTTGACGACGGCCAGTCCCACGCCGGAGTAGCCGCCGAACAGCGAGCGCCGGTTGGCAGGCTCTGCCCCGCAGCAGAGGACGGTCAACCGGCTCTCCAGTGAAGGGCCGTCGCCGTGGCCCGCGTGCTCGACCGGGAGGCCCGTGCCGTCGTCGGCGATGCGGACGTCGCCGTCGGCGGTGAGGGTGATCTCGACATGGCTGGCGGTGCCGCCGAGGATCTCGTCCAGCGCCGGCTCGGTGGCCTCGAACACCAGGTGGTGGAGGCCTCGTTCACCGACTGATCCGATGTACATCCCCGGCCGCTTCCGAACCGCCTCCAAGCCCTCCAGAACCACGATCGTGCTGGCGTCGTACGCCTTGGCTTCCTCGCTCATGATGCCCCCTCCGAGGGTGTTCGACAAAGCTCCCCCAGCCTAGGAGATTTCCGAAAGAACACCAGGTCAGAGCAAGTTTGGCGAGGTCACCGACGGGCTCCTGAGGGGCAATCGGGAGCACCCGGCCGGGAGCCGGTGCGCACTGCTCCCGCAATGCCGCCGCGGCCCTCTGGGCGCCGTCCGTGGCACCGTTTCGGGCGGCTGCGGGGGCACGAATTTCAAGAATTCTTCGCGTCGGCCCGGTGTGGTCGTGGATGACGAGTGAACCGGCCGGCTCCGCAGCCGCCTGGGCGATCACTACTCCCCCGTACTGCCTCCACTCGGCGACGCTCCAGCCAGGGCGGTCGGACCGAGACCGACGGCCGGGGCGTACCGGGTCGTGCGCGGCCCCGTACGATGCGGCCGAGGAGAGCGGGCATCGGCATCGTCCTGACGCGTTCGTCGGCGGAGCCGGCGCTGACGCTGTTGGTGGAGCGACCTGAAGCGGTCAACCGGCATGGGGCCGGGTCGCGGTCACCTGGCGGAGGAACTCGGTGTTGCTCATGGTCTTCTTCAGCCGGTCCTGGAGCAGTTCCATCGCCTGCTGGGTGTCCAGGCCGTTGAGCACGCGGCGCAGTGTCCAGGTTGCGGAGGTGCAGGCGGGGCCGAGGAGGAGTTCCTCGCGGCGGGTGCCGGAGGCCTGGATGTCGACGGCGGGGAAGATGCGCTTGTCCGCGAGCCTGCGGTCCAGGCGCAGCTCCATGTTGCCGGTGCTCTTGAACTCTTCGAAGATCAGGTCGTCCATGCGGGAGCCGGTGTCGACCAGGGCGGTGGCCACGATGGTCAGGGAGCCGCCGTTCTCGATGTTGCGTGCGGCGCCGAAGAACTTCTTCGGCCGGTGGATCGCCGCGGAGTCGAGGCCGCCGGTGAGGATGCGGCCGGAGGCGGGGGCTGCGGTGTTGTAGGCGCGGGCGAGCCGGGTGATCGAGTCGAGCAGCACGACCACGTCGTGCCCGAGTTCCACCAGGCGCTTGGCGCGCTCGATGGCGAGTTCGGCGACGGTGATGTGGTCGCGGGCGGGCCGGTCGAAGGTCGAGGAGATGACCTCGCCCTTGACCGAGCGCTGCATGTCGGTGACCTCCTCCGGACGTTCGTCGACCAGGACGACCATCAGGTGGGCCTCGGGGTGGTTTCGGGTGATCGCGTCCGCGATGGCCTGCACGATCATCGTCTTGCCGGTCTTCGGCGGCGCGACGATCAGAGCGCGTTGGCCCTTGCCGATCGGGGCGACCAGGTCGATGATGCGGCCGTTCAGCTGCCCCGGGTCGGTTTCCAGGCGCAGCCGCTGCTGCGGGTGGAGCGGCGTCAGCTTGGTGAACTCGGGGCGGTCGTGGGCCTGGCGGGCGGCTCGGCCGTTGACGGTGTCGATGTGGGCCAGGGCCGGGCGGCGGTCGCCGTTGCGGTGGGCTCCGATGGCTCCGGTCAGTACGTCGCCGGGGCGCAGGCCGAAGGTGCGCACCTGGGCCATGGACACGTACAGGTCCTCCGGCCCGGCCTGGTAGCCGGAGGTGCGCAGGAAGGCGTGGTCGTTGCGGATGTCCAGCACGCCGGCGGCCGGAACGAGGTCGCTCGTCGGGGTCGACGCGGCCTGGCGCGAGCGGCGGCCGGCCGGTGTCCGCCGTGACGGTACGTCCGGTGAGGTGCGGGGACCGGCGTCGCCGGCGGCCCGGGGGTTCGTGGCCGGAGGGGCGGTGGCGCGTTGGGCGGTGATCGCATCGACGAGCTCGCCCTTGCGAAGCCGTGCGGCGCCCGGGATGCCGAGGGTGGAGGCGAGTTGGTGGAGCTCGGCGCGCAGCAGGCCGTCCAGCGCGGGGTGGCCGGTGGCCGGTTCCCGCAGGGCGGTTCGGGATGTGGTCGATGGTTCGGTCGTGGTGCTCACGAGAGGGTCCTCCCCTGGAGGTGGTGTCGAAGGGCGGCAGGGCCAGGTGGGCCGTGCAGCTCCAGGCGTGCCGGAACGGGTCGGTGTCCCGGCAGGGCCGGCTGCGGCATGGTCGGCGCGGTGTCGCCACGCGACCTGGGCCTGCGCATGGTGCGACGCCGAAAGCCGGTGTCGCTGTGATCTGCGGTGCGGTCTCCGCTGGCAGGAAGTGCGTCTGCCGATTTCTCGACCGCGATCAGTTCGCGGGAGGGAGTGGAGTGCTCCGTTGCCGACCATGATAGCAGGGCCTGTCGATCGCGCCCTTGGGATTCGGCGGGATCCTCCGGTTCAGCGGCCCAGGTCGGATGGAGCCGTAGCGGCCCATCCGGCATCCTGGATGGCGGGCGCCGAGCGGCCGGAGCAGGGTGAAGGCCGACGCCGCTGTGGTTTTGGCGATCGGGGTTCGGGTGGGCGAGGACGGAGTCGAACCGTCACAGCCGAAGCGGGGGCTTTACAGGCCCTTGGGCTCTCCGGTGCCCAGCTCGCCCCTGTGGTGAACCGTGTGTGTTGTGCGGAGGGTGCGCCGATCGAACGCGGAGGGTGGGCCCGGGGGCGCGGTGAGCTTCCGGTCGACGCTTCGGGTACCGCGATCGGTACCGTGCTGCCGGGCGAGGATTCGAACCCCGATCTCCTGATCCAGAGTCAGGCGTGCTGCCGTTGCACCATCCGGCACTGCGGGGCGGCATGCGAAAGAGCCGCCCGTACGGGGACTCCCCCGCGGGCGGCTCGACCGGTCAACCGGTCACCGTGCTGCGGGACATCCCCTGTGACGCTGATAGCGGGAGAGGGCCTGATACGGCTGGCTGGTCGTGGCGTTCACCGTGCTCTCCTCCCTGTTCCGCGTGCGGTGTCGATGTGCACACTCTGCCGCAGGCCCGTCGGGCCGGACAACCGATTATTCGGAGCCGCCGTCCGCCGACCCGGCCGCCGACAGTGCCAGCAGTGCGCTCAGCTCGGCGGCCCCGTCGAGGAGGGCCCTGGAGCGGGCCGCGAGGCCCGTGCGGCGCGCCGCCAGTGCGGTGGTGACCTGCTCCGTTCCGCGCGCGTCGCGCAGCTGCGGCAGTAGGGCCCGCAGGGGCTCGACGCGGTAGCCGGCCCGGCGCAGCTGGTGGACGATCCGCGCGTCCCGGACCTGGTCGGGTGCGTACCGGCGGGCGCCGCGTACCGGGTCGCGGTCGGGTACGACCAGGCCCTCCGCGTGCCAGTGGCGCAGGGTCGAGGGGCGGACGCCCAGCGCGTCGGCGAGTTCGGAGACTGTCATCGTGTCGGACGGGCGGATGTCGTCGATCGGCTCGCCGGAGATCGCCCGGGCGGCCTCCTCGGCCAGCCGTAGTTCCGCGCGTTCGGTGTGGAGGCGGGCGTGCGCGGCGTCGAGCAGGACCAGGACGTCCTGCGAGGCGGGGAAGGCGTGTGCGGCGCGGACGATCCGTTTCGCCTCGGTCGGGCCGGTGCCCGCCGCGAGGGCGCGGTAGGCCAGCGCGCCGCGCAGGTGCGGTTCGCCGTAGACCCGGTACCCGGTGGCCGTACGTGTCGCGGGTGGGAGAACGCCGTCGCGTTCGAGGTTGCGCACCTGCTGGACGGAGCATCCGGCGCGTCGTGCGACGTCGATGGTCCGCATGGCCGCTGTTTGGAGACCTGGCATCCTCACACCCCCTTGGTTCCCGGTGGTTTCGGCGCCGAAGTCTCCACAAACACTTCAATGCCACGCTGGAACACATGACAGTAGACGAGATCATCGACTTCGTGACCGGGCTCGGCGGCGTCCACGTTCTCAGCCCGGTTCCCGGCGACGGTTCGCCGGAGATCAGCTGGGGCGACACCTTCTTCTCCTACGCCCCGGACGGCGTCGCCCCGGACGGCGTCGCCCCGAGTGGCGTCCAGCCGTTCGCGACGATCGTCACCAAGGACTACCCCGGGGACGTGAGCTCCCGGCTGGACCGCCCGGACGCCTTCCGGGTGAACATCGCCGCCGGGAGGGACGCGTTCGTCCGCTGGACGGGGCACGCCCCGCGGGAGGCGGCCACGTCCGAGGTCGCCCCCGCCACGGCCGACGCCGTCCTCGCCCACCCCGTCTACGGCACGGTCGGCTGGCTCGCGGTGGTCAACCCGGGCCCGCGCACCGGGGGCGCCGTCCGTGACCTGCTGCGCGCGGCCCACGGCGCGGCCCGCTCACGTCATGAGCGCCGCGCCGGGGCCTAGGTGTACTGACCCGTGAGGGCGTGGCCATGGGCGCTCCCGGGCCCCGGGGAGCCCGTGGCCGGGCCGGTCAGGTGGTGGCGACGGCGTGGAGGGGGCTGAGGGTGGCGGCGCGGTGGGCGGGGAGGGTTGCCGCGGCGGCGCCGGTGAGGAGGGAGAGGGCGATGACGAGGGAGAGGGTGCTCCAGGGGAGGGTGAAGGTGTACTGGGGTATGGCTCCGTTGGCGAGGCCGCTGACGCGCCAGGCTCCGAAGAGGCCGGCGGCGAGGCCGAGCAGGGTGCCGTAGACGGCGACGGTGAGGGATTCACGGCGGATCATGCCGCGGACGGCGGCGCGGTCCATGCCGATGGCGCGCAGCACGCCGATCTCGCGGGTCCGTTCGGTGACGGACATGGCGAGCGTGTTGATCATGCCGAGGGCGGAGATGACGACGCCGATGGCGAGCAGGCCCATCACCAGGGTGACCAGGTCACCGGCCACGCCCGCCTGTTCGCGGACCAGTTGGGCGCGGTCCTGGACCTTCAGCAGGGGGCTGTCGTCGACGGCGGCGCGCAGACGCTTCGCCTGCTCCGGGCCGGTGGCGCGGTGGTCGGTGGTGACGAGGAGGCGTTGGACGGAGTCGCGCAGGAAGCCGTGCTGCTGGACGTCGGCCCGGTGGGCGAGCACGTCCTGGGCGGTGGGGTTGTCCTGGTAGATCCCGACGACGGTGTACGGGTGGTCGCGCTCACCCTGGCCGGGGCCGATGCTCGCGTCGAGGCGTCCGCCGACGGCGAGCCGGTGCTCCTGGGCGAAGCTGCTGGAGACCGCGATCCGGCCCGGGCCGATGTCGGTGGCGGAGCCGCTGGTGAAGCGGAGCTTCATGACGGCGCCGACGGTCCGTGGGTCGACGCCGGAGACGTGGCGGGCGAGGGCGCCGGTGGAGATGGTGGAGTCGGCGACGGCGGAGGCGGTCGTCACGCCAGGGAGGGCGGAGACGCGCCGGACGGCGGCCGGGTCGATGGCGGTGGTGGTGTTGCGGGTGCTGATCACGTAGTCGGCGCTCAGGCCGGCGGCGGCCTGGGACTCCAGGGCCAGGCCGGAGGAGTGGTCGATGGCGGCGAGTCCGGAAACCAGGGCGGTGCTGAGCATCAGGGCGACGGCGGTGGCGGCGCTCCGGCGGGGGTCGCGCAGGGCGTTGTCGCGCGCGAGGCCGCCCACCACTCCGGTGCGGGCCGTGAGGCGTCCGGCGAGGCGGATCACCGGCCCGGCCAGCACCGGGGCCAGCATGATCAGCCCGGTCACGAGAAGTCCGCACCCGAGCACGGCGGTCCGCAGGTTGCCGTCCGAGGCGTCCTTCGCGTCGCTGAGCGAGACCAGCAGGCCGGCGCCCAGCAGGAGCGCCGCCGCACCGGCCGCGCTCCGCAGGCGGGACGGCCCGGCGGCGGGAGGCTGCTCGGCGGTGCGCATGGCCTCGACGGGAGCGATCCGGGCGGCCCGGCGGGAGGGCAGCCATGCCGCGAGGACGGTGACGCCGATGCCGACGGCCAAGGAGGCGAGCACCGCGGCGGGGCCGATCACCAGCGGGCCGCGGGGCAGGGTGTCGTCGGCGGTGCCGAGCAGGGCGGGCAGCAGGGTGGCGACCCCGAGGCCGAGGGCGAATCCGACGGCGGAGGCGATCAGGCCGACCAGGGCCGCCTCGGCGAGGACCGAGCCGACCACCTGCCGGCGGGTGGCACCGACGGCCCGCAGCAGCGCGATCTCCCGGGAGCGGCGGGTGATCAGCATGGTGAAGGTGTTGATGATCAGGAATGAGCCGATGAACAGCGAGACCGCGGCGAGGACCAGGGGCAGCCGGGCGTGGCCGCGGGTCCTGCTGTCGATGAAGACGGACTGCTGGGCGGCCTTGGCGCTCGCCGTGGTCACCTCGGCGCGGTCGGCCGGCAGCGACGCCTCGACGCGGCGGGCGAGGTCGAACTGGTCGGTGCCCGGTGCGGCGGAGAGGTCGATCCCGGTGTAGTGGCCGGGGGTGGCGAACAACTCCTGGGCGGTGGCCCGGTCGAACACCGCGAGGGTGCCGCCGGAGGTGACCCGGGTGTCCTCGGTGGAGACCAGTCCGACCAGCCGCATCCGCCGGACGGGCCCGTCGACGGCGAGGGTGACGGTGTCCCCGAGGGCGTACCCTCCGGCGGTCGCCGTGCCGCGGTCGAGGGCCACCTCGTCCCCCGTGCGCGGGGCGTGACCGGCCGTCAGCGGGTGGCGGGCGTCCTTGCCGTCGGGGCCGGGGAGGTACGCGGCGGCCAGCTTGCCCATGGCGTTGTCGGCGCGCATCGGGGTGCCGTCCTTGGCGGCCAGGGTGACCGAGCCGTCGACGGCCGGGCGGGCGGCGGCGACTCCGGGGACGGCGGCCAGCCGGGCCACGAACGCGTCGTCGAGGACGCTGTCGCGCTGGTCGGCGGGGGCGCCGGGGACGTACTTCGGCTCGACGGTGACCGCGATGCCGGTGTAGTTCCTCGCCATGGAGGCGCGGTAGGCGGCGGTGGTGGAGTCGGCGAAGACGAGCGAGCCGGAGATGAAGGCGACCCCGAGGCAGACCGCGAGGGTGGTCATGGCCAGGCGGGCCTTGTGGGCGAGCACGTTGCGCAGGGCTGTTCGCAGCATGGTGGGCTTTCGGTGGGAGGGCGGGCGGGCCGGGCAGGTCAGGAGGTCCGGCCCCGGGCCTCGAAGGCGAGCATGCGCTCCAGGACTGCGCCGGAGGTCGGCCGGTGCAGTTCGTCGACCGGGCGGCCGTCGGCGAGGAAGACCACCCGGTCGGCGTGGGCCGCGGCAACCGGGTCGTGGGTGACCATCACCACGGTCTGGCCCAGTTCGCGGACCGACTCGCCCAGGAAACCGAGGATCTCGGCGCCGGAGCGGGAGTCGAGGTTGCCGGTCGGCTCGTCGGCAAACACGATCTCGGGCCGGGAGACCAGGGCACGGGCGACGGCGACCCGCTGCTGCTGACCGCCGGAGAGCTCGGCGGGGCGGTGGGCGAGGCGACCCCCGAGCCCGACGGTGGCGACGACGGTGTCCAGCCACGCCGGGTCGGGCCGGCGTCCGGCGAGCCTCAGGGGCAGGGTGATGTTCTCCAGGGCGGTGAGGGTCGGCAGCAGGTTGAAGCCCTGGAAGACGAAGCCGACCTTCTCCCGGCGCAGCCGGGTGAGCTGCCGGTCGTTCAGGGTGGACAGCTCGACGCCGCCGATGCGGGCCGAGCCGGAGGTGACCGGGTCGAGGCCGGCCATGCAGTGCATCAGGGTGGACTTGCCGGAGCCGGAGGGCCCCATGACGGCGGTGAACCGGCCGCGCGCGAACTCCACGTCCACCGCGTCCAGGGCGGTGACTCGGGTGTCGCCCCGCCCGTACGTCCTGGTGAGGGCGGACGCCCGGGCGGCGGGCTCGACGACGGGGGCGGGCGCGGTGGGCCCGATGGCGGTCGGCCCGGTAGCCGTGGTGGGCCCGGTCGCCGTGGGACTCGGGGAAGGGAACGTCTGTGACATGGCTGCTCCGCCTGGTGTGCGGCGGCCCGCGAGGAGTTCGGCGAGCCGGTGGACGTCTCCATCCTCACGGCCCTGAACTGCGGAAACGTCGTCCCGTAGGCGGTACTTGGCCTCTGCCGGAAGGCCAGCGGCGCCCCGCCGGGCTCTGCCGAACGGCAGAGGCCCCGGCCGGGTGGCTCCACCTCGTGACAGAGAACGTGACAGAGAACATGGCGGCGAACGTGGCGGAGAAGCGGCGGGGCGGACGGCCCGTCAGCCGACGAGGCCCGCCCGGTGGGCCAGCACCGCGGCCTGGACGCGGCCGGCCGAGCCGGTCTTCTCCAGGATGGCGCCGACATGGGTCTTCACCGTGCCGGTGCCGATGCCGAGCCGGGCCGCGATGTCCTGGTTGGACAGGCCCTCGCCGAGCATCGCCAGGACCTCCCGCTCCCGGCCGGTGAGCCGGGCGATCCGCTCGTCCGCCAGCGCGCGACCCACCTCGGGCGGGTCGCCGGCGCCGAGCATCCGGGTGATCACCGCGCCGGTGACGCCCGGGGAGAGCACGGCGTCCCCGGCGGCGGCCGCCCGGACCGCGCTGATCAGTTCCTGCGGGCCCTCGTCCTTCAGCAGGAACCCGGCGGCGCCCGCGCGCAGGGCACGGACGACGTTGTCGTCGTCGCCGAAGGTCGTCAGCATGACCACGCGCGGCGCGGGGTCGAGGGCGAGCAGCGGGGCGATGGCGGCCAGCCCGTCGCAGACCGGCATGCGGATGTCGAGCAGCACCACGTCGGGGTGGTGGGCGGTGGCCAGGTCGACGGCCTCCCGGCCGTTCGGGGCCTCGCCGACGACCTCGATGCCGTCGGCGTGCCGGAGGATCAGGCGCACTCCGTGCCGGATCATCGTCTCGTCGTCGGCGAGCAGGACACGGATCGGCCGGGCGGGCTCGGTCACGGGGACTCCCAGGGTGCGGCGTCCCGGATCGACGGGACGGTGAAGCGGTCGACGGCGATGAGCCGCTGGGCGGCGTCGAAGCAGTAGCGGGCGATGGTCAGGCCGCCGGGGCGGGCCTCGGTGGCGCCGTTGAACGGGTAGACGCAGCCCACCGTGCCGGCGGGGCGCGGTGGTTCACGGCTGGTGGCCGCGGCCCGCACGGCCGCGTTGTCCTGGATGCCGGCCGCCGTCACGTCGCCGTAGGTCGCGCCGACCCGGGGCAGCGGGCGCGGTCCGGCGTCGCTCCGTGGGGCGGTGGCGTAGGCGAAGGCGGCCCCGAGGGCCATCAGCGCGCTCAGTGCCACCAGTCCGAGGGCGAGGGAGAGGGTCTGCGCGGCGGGGGGTTCGGGGGCGGGGACCACCCCGTCGGCGGCGCCGGGAGGCGGCGGGATGGCCCGGGCGGGGGTGGGGGTGTCGCCGGGATCGGCGGGGACGCTCGCGTCCACCTCGAAGCCGCCGGACGGCAGCGGGCCGGCGGTGAACGTCCCGCCGAGCAGCCCCACCCGTTCGCCGAGGCCGGTGAGTCCGCGGCCGGTGCCCACCGGGCCGAACGGGGTCGTGCCAGCGACAGGCGGGGTCGTCCCGACGGCCGGGGCGCCGTTGCGGACGGCGACCCGGACCGTGTCGCCGCCGTGCGCCACGGTCACGGTGACGTGGGCCGTACCGGCGTAGCGGTGCACGTTGGTCAGCGCCTCGCGGACCACCCGGTGCACGGCCCGGCGGACGCCGGCCGGGCGGGTGTCGAGGTCGGGCCCCGTCCAGTCGAGGCGTACGGCGATGCCGCCGTCCCGGGACCCGGCGACCAGGGTCTCGATGTCGGCGCGGGTGCCGGTGGCGTCGGTGAGCGCCTCGGGGCCGGTGTCGCGGCCGAGCGGACCGAGCACGCCGAGGGCCTGCCGCAGCTCGCGCATCGCGTCGCGGGTGGCCCCCCGTACCAGGACGGCCTCCTCGCGCAGCTCCGGGTCGGCCCGTTCCAGGGCCAGCTCCAGTCCGCCGGCGTGCAGCGAGATGAGGCTGAGCCGGTGCCCGACCAGGTCGTGCATCTCGGCGGCGATCCTGGCGCGCTCGTGGATGCGGGCCTCGCTGTCGGCGAGGCGGCGCGCCCGCTCCGCCTCGTCCCCGCGCTCGCGCAGGGCCCGCACCAGGCGCCGCTGCTGCCCGTACGCCGTGCCGACCAGGCCGGGGATGAGCACGGCGGTCGGGGTGAGGAGCAGGCCGAGCGCCAGCCCGTACGGCACGGTCCCCGGGCCGAGCCAGGGCGCGGACACCGTGGCGCACAGCAGGAGCAGGCCCGCGGCGGCGGCCAGCGGCCGGGCCCGACGGCGCGCCCGGACGGTCCGCCGCGCGACGGTGTACGCGGCCGCCGCGGTCACCGGGCCGACGCAGAACGCCGCTCCGGTGAGCGCGGCGAGGCCGAGCAGCACGGCCACCGGATGGCGGCGGCGCAGCGGGAACAGCGCGGCCCCGGCGGCCAGGGCGGGCAGCGGCGGGTACGGCCGCGGGAGCAGATCCAGGCCCGCGACCGCCGCCCACACGCCCAGCCCGGCCAGCGTCACCGCGGTCGTCAGCGCCGCCTCGCGCAGGGCAGGGCCGCCCGGGAACCTGCGGAGCGGACGGACACGGACGGGACGGCGGCACGCGGCGGTACGGAACACGTTGACCAGTATCGATACGGAAGCCGCCCTCGGCGTGCGCCTCACGACCGATCCGCTCCTCTACCGAAAGGCAGAGGAACCGCGGGTCCGATCCGACCACACCGGGCGCCCGGGCCGGACCCGCGCCCACAAGCCCCCGCCGGGCATCCCGGCCGGACCCGCGCGCCCGCAGGCCGACACCCTCCGGAATCGGCCTCATGTGCGCCGGAACGCGATCCGGTCTAGCCTTCCGGAGGTCTTCGCGGACGCACTCCCTTCCTGACGGTCCGCCAGAGTCCCCTGCCCTGACGAGCGATGGAGGCACACCGGTGTCGAGCACGAAGGACGCCCACGAACTCACGGTCCGGCCCAACGAGACGACCGTCCCCGTCCTGCCCTGCCTCTCTGCGGACGACACGATCGGCTTCTACCGTGCGCTCGGATTCGAGGTCACGTACGAGATGCGCCGGCCCTACCTGTACCTCGTCCTGGAGTGGAGCGGCTTCGCGCTCCATTTCGGCAGGCCGCCCAAGGATCTGGAGGCCGGCGCGAACGGCACCACCTGCCTGGTGCTGGTGGACGCCGTCGCGGCCTACCACGCGGCGTTCACCGCGGCGATGCGCCGGACCCACGGCAAGGTCCTGGCCTCCGGCACCCCCAGGATCACCCGGTACCGGCCCGGCGCGAGCCGGTTCACCCTGGTCGACCCGTCCGGCAACAGTTTGATCTTCATCCAGCGCGACGAGCCGATGGAACTGGAGTACGGCGGCTCCAGGGACCTCACGCCGCTGGCCAGGGCACTCGACAACGCCCGCATCCTGCGCGAGTTCAAGAACGACGACCGCGCCGCGTTCCGGGCGCTGACCTCGGCCCTGCGCCGGCACGGCGAAGGCTCGCCCGTCGTCGAGCGGGCGCTGGCCGTCGCGGCGCTGATCGAGCTGTCCGCCGCCCTGGACGAGCGGGAGCGGATCGCCGCCCTCGCCGAGGAGCTGCGCGTCCTCACCGGGCGGCTGTCCGACGCCGAGCGGCAGCGGCTGGCCGGGGAGTCGCGCGCGGCGGCGGACCTGGACTCCTGGCTCGCCGACGCGACGGGAGGCCGACCGGACTGATCATCCGACCTCGGCGAGGAGGAACTGTTCGCCGGCCCGCAGGCGCAGACCGTCGGCGCGGCCGGCGAAGTAACGGCGGTCCAGCTCCCCGGGCGAGACGTGGGTGGCCCGGTCGAAACCGGCGTCCAGCGCGGCGCGGCACAGCTCCCCGGGCGCGTAGAGGCTGCGGAAGGGGGTGCCCGAGGCGGCCGCGCCGCGCATCGAGAACTCCTGGACCCGGCGCTCGTGCGCGTCGAGCAGGTCGAGCGGCATCAGGAAGGTGAAGGCGAACACCGAGCCGGGGGCGAGCGCGGCCGCCTGGCGCAGCGTGGCGGTGTTGGCCTGCTCGGTGAGGTACATGCTGACGCCGGTGGAGGCGACGACGGTCGGCTTCGAGGGATCGAACCCGGCCTCGGCCAGGCGGTCCCACCAGGAGTCGCCGGCCTCGAAGTCGACGGGCACCAGGGTCAGCCAGGACGGGAGGCCGCGGCCGAGTTCGGCCAGGCGCCGGCGCTTCCAGGCCTGGGTACCGGGCCGGTCGACCTCGAAGACGGTGAGCCGGGAGGCGAGGTCGGGGCGGCGCTGGGCGAAGGTGTCCAGGCCGGCGCCGAGGATGACGTACTGGGTGGCGCCGGCGTCGGCGCGGTCGGCGACGAGGTCCTCGACGAAGCGGGCGCGGGCGACCATGGAGGCCCGCACGCCGTCGACGCCCGGCATCGTCATGTCACCACGCCGGCGCCAGTCCGGTCCGGGGTCGGCGAGTTCCAGCCCGACCTCGTCGGCGAGGACGTGGGGCGCGGCGTCGGCGTGGACGTGCAGGGCGCGCCACAGGGCGACCCGGACCGCGGTGTGGTCGGGCTCGTGGCCGGCCGCGGGGTGCGCGGGGTCAGTCATGGTGGTGCCCCTCCGTGCTGTCGGTGAGCGCGCTGTCGGTGAACGTGCTGCCGGTGAACGGGGTCTGCAGGGCGACGGTCCGCCCGTCGGGGTCGTTGACCAGGGCCTGCCGCACGCCCCAGTGGGTCTGGGTGAACGGCCGGGTGTAGTCGGGCGTGCGCGCGGGGGCGAAGGCCTCGGCGTCGGCGACGGTGAGCACGGGGTGGGTGACCGGCTCGCGGTCGTGCTGCTCGACGATGAACACGTAGGGGCCGCCGGCGGGGTGGCGCCAGTGTCCGGAGCCGTGGTCGGTGGCCATGACGTTCTCGAAGCCGAGGGACTTCCAGAACGCGGCGGTCGCGCCGTAGTTGCGGGTCTCGACGAGGAATCCCTCGATGCCGTCAGTCGCCATGGGGGTTCTCCTTCCGGGCGGTTTCCATCCGCTCGAGGTACTCGGCCAGGGCCGTCCCGACGATCGCGGACAGCGACCGTTCGGTGTCGACGGCGTGGTGCTTGACCTCGCGGATGAGGTCGACGGGCAGGTAGACGTTGAACTGCTTCACGTTTCTCTCGGCAGCCATGAATAGGATGCTAGCACCCTAGATGGCTAACGGCGCGGGAGTTCTGACGGACCGTCGATGCCGCCGTTCGGGTGACCCGCGGTTCCGGCTCAGCCGTCCGCGGCCCGGCAGGATCTAGCGTGGGCGCGTCGCCCCGGCCCGGGCCCCGGGGTCAGGGCCACCCAGCCGCGGAGCCACCCCGGCAGGAGAGCCGCCGCGACCACCGAGTCACCCCAGCCGCAGAGCCGGAGGAGCATCGTGACCCCTCGTTCGTCGTCCCGCCCCTGGCGGACCGCCCTCACCGCCTGCGCGGCGGCCGTGCTGCTGCTCGGCGCCGCCGGCTGCTCCGACGACGGGAGTGCGCCCGAGGTCCCCGGGGGGACCGCCACCGCGAGTGCGACCACCCCGGCGGCCACGGCGACGGCCTCGCCCACCGCCACGGCGACCGCGACGGCCACCGCCACCGGGTCCCCCTCGGCGGCGGCCGCCGCCGTGACCGTGACGATCAAGGACTTCCTGTTCCACCCCAGCACCCTGACCGTCGCGCCGGGCACGAAGATCACGGTGACCAACGAGGACAGCGCCGGGCACACGCTCACCGCGATCAACCCGGCCGGGGCGTTCGACACCGGCCTGCTGTCGCAGGGCCGGTCGGCCACCATCACCGCGCCGTCCGCGCCCGGCCCGTACGACTACCACTGCGACGTGCACCCGAACATGACGGGCACGCTCACCGTCCAGTGACCGACCGGCGCCCGCGACAAAGGCACCCCGCCGCGAAGGCGGGGCGCCCTGGCACGTCAGGCGGGGCGCGTCGGGCCGGGCAGGTCAGGCGGGCCGGACGAGGCGCTCGTCGGGGATCACGGCCACGCCGAGGATCTCGATCATCGCCTCCGGCTGCCAGAGCGCGGTGGTGCCGATGCCGGCCATCGCCGGGTAGACCGGGCCCGCGAGCTCGCGCCAGACCTCGCCGATCTCCTTGCCGTGCGCCTGGTAGTCGGGGATGTCGGTCAGGTACAGCGTCACGCTGACCAGGTCCCCGGGGATCCCGCCGGCGGCGCGCAGGGTGGTCAGGACGTTGCCGAACGCCTGCCGGAACTGCTCGACGATGCCCCCGGGCACGATCCGCATCCGCGCGTCGAGCGCCGTCTGCCCGCCCAGGTACAGGGTGTTTCCGCTCAGTGTGCCGTGGGAGTAGCCGCTCGGCGTGGGGAGCGAGGGCGGGTTGACCGGGATCGGGGTCATGGGCGCGAACCTCCTCGGGAGGGCGGGATGCAGGCAGCGTAACGCATCTATTGACGGTTTTCGACGGTCGTGAAAATCTCGCTATACCGCCGCTCGGCCGCGCACCACGCCGGCCCGCGGCTCCCTGCCGGCCGCCCCCTGGGAGGACGCCGATGAGACTCGCCACCGTGGTCCACCGAGGCCGCAGCACCGCCGCCGTCCTCGACGACGGCCACTGGCGCCGGCTGCCGGCCGACGACCTCTCCGCGCTGCTGGCCACCACCGCCCCCGAGCGCCTCGCGGACCTCGCGGACCTCTCCGGCGAGCGCCTGCCGGACGCGGCCACCGTGCTGCCGCTGCCGGCGCCGCGCAAGGTCATCTGCTGCGGCCTCAACTACGGCGACCACATCGCCGAGATGGGCCGCGAACGGCCGGCCCACCCGACGCTCTTCGCCAAGTACGCCGACACCCTGACCGGCCCCGAGGACGACCTGCTCCTCCCGACCGGCCTGCACGTGGACTGGGAGGCCGAACTCGCGGTGGTCGTCGGCGCCCGGCTCAGCGGCGCGGACCGGCCGACGGCCGAGCGTGCGATCGCCGGGTACACCGTCGCCAACGACCTCAGCGTGCGCGACTGGCAGCACCGCACCCCGCAGTGGTTCCAGGGCAAGGCCTGGGACCGCACCACCCCGCTCGGGCCGGTGGTCGTCACCCCCGACGAACTCGACCCGGTCGCCGGTGTGGAGGTGCTCTGCCGGGTCAACGGCGACGAGCGCCAGCGCGGCGACACCCGCACCCTCGTCTTCGACGCGGCCGAACTGCTCGCCTACGTCTCCACCTTCACCACCCTGCACCCCGGCGACGTCCTGCTGACCGGCACCCCCGGCGGTGTGGGAGCGGGCATGTCGCCGCCGCGCTACCTCGCCGACGGCGACCTGCTGGAGACCGAGATCCCCGGCATCGGCACCCTGCGCAACCGCATCCGCCTCACCGACCCCAGGAGCTGAGCATGGGACCAGATCTCCCCCGGTACGTCCTCGACGGCGACAACGCGATGTACGCGAACGAGGCCGGCCTGGTCGTCCCGGTCGTCACCCGCGGCGGCCTGGAGACCGGCGCCACCGGCCAGTCCGACGGCGCCACCCGGATCTCCGGCGTCTCCGCCCAGCACACCCCGGCCACCCGGCTCTGGTTCGGCAAGGTCAGCAACGAGTCGGGCTACCGCTCGGTGCCGCACCACCACGGCGAGGCCGAGACCGGCGGGTACGTCCTGTCCGGCCGGGCCCGGATCTACTTC
This sequence comes from Kitasatospora sp. NPDC004240, assembly GCF_053603215.1. Classification (NCBI taxonomy): domain Bacteria; kingdom Bacillati; phylum Actinomycetota; class Actinomycetes; order Kitasatosporales; family Streptomycetaceae; genus Kitasatospora; species Kitasatospora sp. NPDC004240. Next base: position 53,916 of record NZ_JBSGFD010000025.1, read on the forward strand.
GGCGCGGGCTTCCGGGACTACGTGGACCTGGCGGAGGGCGACTGGGTGTTCGTCCCCCCGTTCATGCCGCACGTCGAGTGCAACCTCGACCGCAACCGGCCGCTGACCTGGCTCACCACCCGCACCCCGGAGAACATCGTGGTCAACCTGCCCCAGGTGGCCGACGCCGACCTGCGCGACTGGCGGGAGCGGCCGTGACCGACGTGCACGCCACCTCCGACGCCCGCACCACCCCCGACGCCCGCACCGCGCCGACCTCGGCCGTCTTCACCGCCGCCGTCACCCTCACCCCCGCCGAACCCGAGCACTTCGACCGCGCCTTCACCGCCACCACCCAGCCCTGCCCCTGGCCCAAGGCCTACGGCGGCGACATGGTCGCCCAGGCCGCGGCCGCCGCCATCCGCTCGGTCGAGGGCAAGACGCTGCACTCCATGCACTCCTACTTCCTGCGGCCCGTCGACATCGGCGCCGAGGTCCGCTACGAGGTCGAGCTGCTGCGCGACGGCCGCGGCTACGCCACCCGGCAGGTCCGCGGCTTCCAGAACGGCAAGCCCGTCTACACCTGCCTGGCCAGCTTCGCCGCCGGCGAGGAGGGCGGGACGTACGCCGCCAAGCCGCCCGCCGGCCTGCCCGGCCCCGAGGAACTGGCCGGCTCCGCCGCGTACCTCGCCGCCACCGCGCCCCGGGGGACGATGACCGACGCGTCCCGGGAGTACTGGAGCGGCGGGCGCGGCTTCGACATGCGGCACGTCCCCGGGCCGGTCTACCTCACCGTCGAGGGCGAGCACGTGCCCCACCAGGCGGTCTGGGTACGGCCGTTCGACGCGCTGCGCCCCGTGGACGGCCTCACCGACGAGCAGCGCGACCTCACCGCGCTGGCGTACGTCTGCGACTACACGGTGCTGGAGCCCGTGCTTCGGGTGCTCGGCCTCGACTGGGCGCGGCCGGGGCTGGTGACCGCCAGCCTGGACCACGCGATGTGGTTCCACCGGCCCGGACCGGTGGACGGGTGGCTGCTCTACGCGCAGGAGGCCGTCGCCGCGGACGGCGGGCGCGGGCTCGCGGTCGGGCGCTTCTTCACCGCCGACCACGTCCACCTCGCCACCGTCGTCCAGGAAGGGCTGATCCGCGGCACCTGAACCGCGGCACCCGCGGCACAGGACCCCGACCGCCGCGGGCCCTCACAGCGCCCCGCCCCCCTCGGCCCCGCGGCCCGCCACCCCCGGGCCGCGGCGGCCCCCGCACGGCCCCTCCCCGCCAGCGGAAAGGAACCCCCCGATGGAGCAGCCGGTACCACCCGACCGGGCCGACCTGTCGCCCTCCGCCTACCCGGACACCTTCGCCCGCGACCACCTCCCCCCGCGCCGCCTGTGGCCGGTCCTGGAGTTCACCACCGAGCCGCTGCGCTACCCCGAGCGCCTGAACGCCGCCACCGAGCTGATCGACGTCCCCGCCGCCCGCCTCGGCCCCGACCGCCCCGCCCTGCGCACACCCACCGGCGAGGTGTGGACGTACGAGGAGTTGCGCGGCCGCGCCGACCGGATCGCCCACGTGCTGACCGACGACCTCCGGCTGACCCCCGGCAACCGGGTGCTGCTGCGCTCACCGAACAACCCGTGGACGGTGGCCGTCTGGCTCGGCGTGCTCAAGGCCGGCGGGATCGTGGTGACCACCATGGCCGCACTGCGCGCCCGCGAGCTCGGCCCGATCGCGGAGAAGACCCGGCCGGCCCTCGCCCTGGTCGACCACCGCTACACCGAGGAGGTCGAGGCGGTCCGCGACGCCGTCCTGCCCGAGCTGGTGATCGTGGCGTACGGCGGCGACGGCCCCGACGACCTGATCCGCCGGGCGGCCGGCAAGCCGGACCGGTACACCGCGGTGGACACCGCCGCCGACGACGTCGCCCTGTTCGGCCCGACCTCCGGCAGCACCGGCGTACCGAAGATCACCACGCACTTCCACCGCGACCTGCTCTCCATCGACAACACCTTCGGCCGGCACACGCTCGGGCTGAGGCCCGACGACCTCGTGGCGTGCACCGCGCCGTTCGCCTTCACCTTCGGTCTCGGCATCCTGATCGTCTGCGCCCTGCGCGCCGGCGCCTGCGCGCTGCTGACCGAGGCGGTGACGCCCGCCGGGCTCGCCGACCTCATCGCCGAGCAGGGGGTCACCGCCCTCGCGACCGCGCCGACGGCGTACCGGCAGATGCTGCGGGCCGGGAAGGCGGAGCGGCTGCGCGGGCTGCGCGTGGCGGTCAGCGCCGGGGAGCACATGCCCGTCGAGCTGTGGCGGGAGCTGCACGAGCTGACCGGGATCAAGGTCATCGACGGCATCGGTGCCACCGAGCTGATCCACATCTTCATCTCGGCCGCCGGGGACGACATCCGCCCCGGCGCCACCGGACGGGCGGTGCCCGGCTACCGCGCCACCGTGCTCGACCCGGACGGCCGGGAGGCCGGCCCCGGCGTGGAGGGACGGCTGGCCGTGATCGGCCCGGTCGGCTGCCGCTACCTCGACGACCGACGGCAGGAGGACTACGTCGTCGACGGCTGGAACGTCACGGGCGACACCTACGTCCGCGACGAGGACGGCTACTTCCACTACCGCACCCGTACCGACAACATGATCGTCTCCTCCGGGTACAACATCGCCGGCCCCGAGGTGGAGGCCGCGGTCAGCACCCACCCGGACGTCGTCGAATGCGCCGTGGTCGGCCGGCCCGACCCCGAACGCGGCTCCGTGGTCTGCGCCTTCGTCGTCCTGCGCGAGGGCGTGGCCGGCGGCGAGGCCACCGCCAAGGGGATCCAGGACCACGTCAAGTCCCAGCTGGCGCCGTACAAGTACCCGCGGGTGGTGCGCTTCAGCGAGGCGCTGCCGCGCAACGCCAGCGGCAAGCTCCAGCACTACGTCCTGCGCCAGTTGATCGAGAAGGAGAGCCGGGCATGAGGATCGCGGTCGTGGGCGGCGGCCCCGGCGGGCTCTACGCCGCCGCCCTGATGAAGCAGCTCGACCCCGCCCACGAGATCACCGTCTGGGAACGCAACGCCCCCGACGACACCTTCGGCTTCGGCGTGGTCTTCTCCGACCAGACCCTCGGGGGCATCGAGAACGCCGACACCGTCGTCCACCGGGCGATGGAGAGCCGCTTCGCCCGCTGGACCGACATCGACATCGCGGTCGACGGGCAGGAGTTCACCGTCGGCGGCCAGGGCTTCGCCGCGATGTCCCGCAAGGACCTGCTGGCCATCCTCCAGCGGCGGGCCGCCGACCTCGGCATCACCGTGCACCACCGGACGGCCGCCCCGGACGTGGACGGACTGCGCCGCTCCCACGACCTGGTGATCGCGGCGGACGGCCTCCACTCGGCCGTCCGCACCAAGGACGCCGACGCCTTCGGGCCCACGCTGGACCGCCGGGCCAACAAGTACATCTGGCTGGGCACCGACCTGGTCTTCGAAGCCTTCCAGTTCTTCGTCAAGCACACCGAGTTCGGCACCATGCAGGTCCACGGCTACCCCTACGCGGCGGACGCCTCCACCTTCATCGTGGAGATGCGCGAGGACGTCTGGCGGCGCGCCGGCTTCGACGCCACCGAGGGCACCGAGTTCCCGCCCGGGGCCTCCGACGAGCACGCCGTCGCCCGGATCCGCGAGCTCTTCGCCGAGGAACTGGCCGGCCACGCGCTGCTGACCAACAACTCGCGCTGGCTCAACTTCACCACCGTCCGCAACGAACGCTGGCACGACGGCAACGTGGTGCTGCTCGGCGACGCCGCCCACACCGCGCACTTCTCGATCGGCTCCGGCACCAAACTGGCCATGGAGGACGCCCTCGCCCTCGCCGCCTGCCTGCACGAACACCCCACCGTCGCCGAGGCGTTGACCGCCTACGAGACCGAACGCCGCCCGGTGGTGGAGTCCACCCAGCGTGCGGCCCAGGCCTCGCTGGAGTGGTTCGAGAACATCGGCATGTACGCCGGCCAGGACCCGGCGCAGTTCTGCTTCAACCTGCTCACCCGCTCCCGCCGGATCACCTTCGACAACCTCAAGGAGCGCGACGCCGACTTCGCCCGGCGCGTCGAACGCGGCTTCGCCGAGGCCCAGGGGCTCACCGAGGCCGCCCCGGCCATGTTCCAGCCCTTCAGCATCGGCGGCCTGCGGCTGAAGAACCGCGTCGTGCTCTCGCCGATGGACATGTACTGCGCCGTCGACGGGGTCCCGGACGAGTTCCACCTGGTCCACCTCGGCTCCAAGGCGCTCGGCGGCCCCGGCCTGGTGATGACCGAGATGGTCTGCGTCTCCCCCGAGGCCCGGATCACCCCGGGCTGCACCGGCCTGTGGAACGACACCCAGCGCGACGCCTGGGCCCGGGTCACCGCCTTCGTCCACGGGCGCACCACCGCCGCGATCGGTCTCCAACTCGGCCACGCCGGCCGCAAGGGCTCCACCAGACTGATGTGGGAGGGCATCGACCAGCCGCTCGACGAGGGCAACTGGGAGGTCATCGGCCCCTCCGCGCTGCCCTACGGCACCGGCTGCCACGTCCCCCGCGAGATGACCCGCGCCGATATGGACGCCGTCGTCGCCGACTTCACGGCCGCCGCCCGCCGGGCCGCCGAGGCCGGCTTCGACCTGCTGGAGGTGCACGCCGCCCACGGCTACCTGCTCTCCTCCTTCCTGTCCCCGATCGCCAACCACCGCACCGACGGGTACGGCGGCGATCTCGCCGGCCGGCTGCGCTTCCCGCTGGAGGTCTTCGACGCCGTCCGCGCGGCCTTCCCCGCCGACCGCCCGGTGACCGTCCGCATCTCCGCCACCGACTGGGCCCCGGACGGCAACACCGAGCACGACGCGGTCGAGATCGCCCGCGCCTTCATCGCCCACGGCGCCGCCGCCATCGACGTCTCCTCCGGCCAGGTCACCCAGGACGAGAGGCCCGCGTTCGGCCGCTCCTACCAGACGCCGTTCGCCGACCGGATCCGGCACGAGGTCGCCGCCCCCGCCGGGGTGGCCGTCATCGCGGTCGGTGCGATCTCCTCCGTCGACGACGTCAACTCCATCCTGCTGGCCGGCCGTGCCGACCTGTGCGCGCTCGGCCGTACCCACCTCTACAACCCGCAGTGGACCCTCCAGGCCGCCGCCGAACAGGAGTACCGCGGCCCCGGCGCCCAGTGGCCGCAGCCGTTCGCGGCCGGCCGCCGCAAGCCCCCCACCGCCCGCACCGACGCCGTCCGCCCGCGCCTGGCCCTGCTGCGCGAGCCCGCGGAGGAGGAGGTCCACCTGCGCTGGACGCCCGGCCGGACGGCGCGGTGAACGGGCCCCGGCCGGGAGGAAGGGGGCCCTGCCATGAGGAGCGGGGGCCCTGCCATGAGGAAGGGGACCCCCGTGCGGCCGGGGACCCGCCCGTAGAATGATGTTCCCGTGACCATGAGCGACGACCTCGTTGACGACGGCCCCGGACAGGCGGCACCGCCGCGGTCCCTGATCGTGACGGTCTACGGCCTCTACGCCCGCGAGGTCGGCGGCTGGATCGGCGTCGGCACCCTGATCCGGCTGCTGTCCGAACTCGGCGTCGACGCCCCCGCCGTGCGCTCCTCGATCTCCCGCCTCAAGCGCCGCGAGATGCTGGTGCCGGAGAAGCGCGACGGCCGGGCCGGGTACGCGCTCTCGTCGTACGCCCGGTCCGTCCTGGAGACCGGCGACCGGCGGATCTTCGAACGCCACACCGCCGGCTCCGACGGCTGGGTGATCGCGGTCTTCTCCGTCCCGGAGAGCGAGCGCCAGCACCGCTACCAGCTGCGCTCCCGGCTCACCTGGCTGGGCTTCGGCACGGTCTCCTCCGGGGTCTGGATCGCCCCCGCCCACGCACTCGACGACACCCGCGCGCACCTGCTCCGGCACGGCCTCGACCAGTACGTCACGCTCTTCCGCGGCGACTACGTGGCCTTCGGCGACCCCGCCGAACAGGTCGGCCACTGGTGGGACCTCGACGCGCTGGAGAAGCTGTACGCCGAGTTCGTCGCCGAGTTCGAACCGATGGCGGCCCGCCTGACCGGGGCGGGGGCCTCTGCGGTCGACACGGCGGCGGAAGAGGCGGCGGCGGACCGGGAGGCGTTCGCCGACTACGTCCGCGTGCTGACGGCCTGGCGGCGCTTCCCCTACCTCGACCCCGGGCTGCCCGAGGCCCTGCTCCCGGCGCCCTGGTCCGGCGCCGCGGCCGCGGACCTCTTCTTCACGCTCCGCCGCGCCCTGGAGGAGCCGGCCCACCGCTTCGCCCGGGGCCTGCTGGCCGCCGACGCGTAGCCGGCTACGCCTTGCGGTGGTGGACGGTCCGGCCGCCGACCACCGTACGGTCGGGCCGCAGTTCGCGCAGGACGTCGTCCGGGCAGTCCAGCGGGTCCGCCGGCCACAGCGTCAGGTCGGCGAACGCGCCAGGCCGCAGGCTGCCGCGGTCGGCGCCCTCCCCCAGCAGCCGGGCGGCGTCGACGGTGTGCAGCGCGACCGCCTCGTCCCGCCCGATCGCGTGCTCGGGCCCGACCACGCCGGCCACCGTGCCGCGGGTCGTCATGCCCCACACCGAGATCATCGCGCCGAACGGACCCACCGGGAAGTCCGAGCCGGCGGCGAGGTGCGCGCCCTCGTCCAGCCAGGCGCGCAGCGGGAAGATCCCGCCGGTGCGCTCCTCGCCCCAGGCCCGCTGCTGGGTCAGCGCGCCGTCGTGCAGCAGCGGGTGCTGGACGGTCACCGGGACGCCGAGCGCGATCGCCCGGGCCCGCTGGTCGGCCCGGGCCAGTCCGCCGTGCTCGACCACCAGGGTGCCGGGCGGCAGGCCGGGGCGGCGTTCGACGACCTCCTCGAACACGTCCAGCAGGGTGCGCAGCCCGCGGTCGCCCCAGGCGTGCACGCCGACCTTCCAGCCGCGCGCGACCACCCGCTCGACGGCCGCGGCCAGCGCCTGCGGCTCCCAGAGCAGACTGCCGTGGTAGCAGGGCCGTCCCTGGTAGGGCTCCTCCAGCGCGCCCGCCTCGAAGCCGCCGTCGATGCCGAACTTGACGCCCCACACCCGCAGCAGGTCGTCGTCCTCCCCGGCCTCCCGCCAGGCGTCCATCCGGTCCAGCAGGGCGTCCACCTGCTCGGGCGTCCGGGCGGCGAAGCCGGAGACCAGCGCCCGCACCCGCACCGCGAGCGCACCGGCCGCGCGGGCCGCGCGCAGCACCTCCAGGTCCTCGACCGGGACGAGGCAGTCGCGAACGGTGCCGATCCCGGTGGCGGCGTACGCGTCGGAGGCGGCGCGCAGCCCGTCGATCCGCTGCTCCGGGGTGGGCCGTGGCACGACCGGTTCAACCAGCTCGATCGCCTTGTTGATGAGCCGGCCGGTGAGCCGGCCCCGCTCGTCGCGTTCGATCACGCCGCCGGGCGGTGCCCCGGTGGTGTCGGTGATGCCGGCCAGGCGCAGCGCGGCCGAGTTGAGCACCATGTTGTAGGCGCCGCGGCGGACCAGCACCGGGTGGTCGGTGGTGGCCCCGTCCAGTTCCTCGGTGGTGGGCATCCGCTGCTCGGCCAGGTTCACCTCCTGCCAGTTGACGGTGGTGTGGATCCACTCCCCGGCCGGGGTGCGGGCGGCCCGCTCGCGGATCAGCCCGAGGAACCCGGCGAGGTCGCGCGCCCGGTGGACGGGCACGCCGTGGACGCTGTGCCCGGCGAGGATCAGGTGGGTGTGGGTGTCGTCGAAGGCGGGCAGCACGGTCGCGCCGGGCACGTCCACCACCTCGGTGGCCGGGCCGATCAGGGCGTCCAGTCCGTCGGGCTCGGGCGAGAGCGCGGTGATCCGCTCCCCCGTGACGGCGATCGCCCGTTGCGGCGCCTCCCCGGGGACGAGCGTGCGCACGGTGCCCGCGCGGATCACGAGGTCGGCGGGTGCCGGATCGGTCATGACGGCTCCTGAGGGGGCGGGACGGGGATGGCCTGCTGCCCGGTCGTCCTCCCGACCTGCCGCGGTCCGGGTACGGGGTGCGGCGGGTGCGGCTCGGCGAGGACGGCTCATGCTACGGCGGCGACCTCCGCCGTGTCCCGCCCTGCGGCGCGGTTGCCTCAGCCGCCCGCGGTCGCCTCGGCGGCCTCGGCGGCCTTGGCCAGCAACAGGTCACGCTCCCTGGTGTTACGGGTCAGCGAGGCCGCCCGTTCGAACTCCGCCCGTGCCTCGGCGCCGCGCCCCGAGCGGGCCAGCAGGTCGCCCCGGACGCTCGGCAGCAGGTGGTACGCGCGCAGTGCCGGCTCCTGCGCGAGCGCGTCGACGATCTCCAGCGCGGCCCCCGGTCCCTCCGCCATCGACACGGCCACCGCCCGGTTCAGCTCCACCACCGGGGACGGGGTGAGCGCCATCAGCCGGCCGTAGAGCCGGGCGATGGTGACCCAGTCGGTGTCCTCGTAGCGCACGGCCCGGGCGTGGCAGGCGGCGATCGCGGCCTGCACCGCGTAGGGCCCGGTGCCCGCCCGTTCCAGGGCCGCGAGGCCGCGCCGGATCAGCAGGCGGTCCCAGCGGGCGCGGTTCTGGTCGGCCAGCAGGACGGGCTCGCCGTCCGGCCCGGTGCGGGCGGCCGTCCGGGAGGCCTGGAACTCCAGCAGCGCCGCCAGCCCGTGCACCTCCGGTTCGGCGGGCATCAGCCCCGCCAGCACCCGGGCCAGCCGGACGGCGTCCTCGCACAGCGCCGGGCGCAGCAGGTCGTCGCCGGCGGTGGCCGCGTACCCCTCGTTGAAGATCAGGTAGATGACCTCCAGCACGGAGGAGAGCCGCGCCTCCCTTTCCTGCCCGTACGGGACCTCGAAGGGTACCCCGGCCTGCGCCAGGGTGCGTTTGGCGCGGACGATCCGCTGGGCGACGGTCGGTTCGGGGGCGAGGAAGGCGCGGGCGATCTCGGGCGTGGTCAGCCCGCCGACCAGCCGCAGGGTCAGCGCGATCCGGGCCTGGGCGGACAGCACCGGGTGGCAGGCGGTGAAGATCAGCCGCAGCAGGTCGTCGTCGATGTCCTCGGGGTCGGCCGGCTCGGGCGGCGCAACGTCCTCCAGTGCCCGGCCCACCTCGGCGAGCTTGCGCGCGTACGTCTCCCGGCGGCGGACCAGGTCGACCGCGCGGTTCCTGGCGGCGGCCGTCAGCCAGGCGCCCGGACGCTCCGGGACGCCCGACCGCGGCCACTGCTCCAGCGCGGCGACCAGCGCGTCCTGCGCCAGCTCCTCCGCGATGCCGATGTCCCGCACGATGCGGGTGACGCCGGCGATGATCCGCGCGGACTCGATCCTGAAGACGGTCTCGACCGCCGCGGCCGTGGCGGGCGGTCCGGAGGGGTCGGCGGGGGCGGTCGTCGCGGCGGTGTCGGGGCCGTTGCGCTCTGTCACGGTCACCCATCAGAGCAGCCGGCCCGGGCCGGGGCAAACGCGGCCGGTCCCCGAGGACCTCGTCGAGGCCTGCGGCCGCCACCGCATGCCCCTGTT